>JBMNSQ010000024.1:0-17833 GCA_050945275.1 bacterium
TATAGCTGGTGGTTATTTTTTCCACCGATCCTAATGGCTATTTTGGCGATTGCCCGGCTGCCGGCACAGTATAATGTTCTTGTAATCCTATTTTGCTCTACTATAGTGGTAATGGTTGTACAGGGGTTAGGAATTTTAGATATCGGCTATGCGGCTATATTTGGTTACCCAGCAGCTGGTGACACGGAGGCGGCCCGTCTATTAAGTGGTGGAGGCCTGCTCCCTATAGTCCCAATTTTGGCTACTTTATGTGCGGCGACAGGTTTTAATGGACTTCTAGAGGGGACTGGAATCACAAGGCTGGTTTTATCTCGGTTCATAGAAGATGTGCAGGAACCAACAAAGCTATTAAAACTTACGGTGGCGATAAGTGCGGCTGTTGTAACGATAACCTCCAACCAAGCTGTTTCTATTGTGATTCCAGCACGCATGCTTCGGTATAAACTGCGGGACTCTGGAGCGAGCGAGCTAGCTCTGGCCCGAGCTATCGCTGATTCCGGCGGGGTGCTAGCCGCTGTCGTTCCTTGGAGCACTGCAGCCCTAACACCGGCTTTACTATTAGGTACCAAGGCCCATGCATTCGCCCCGTTCGCAGTGTTTTGCTGGCTGCAGCCTATGGTACAGCTTGCCTTTCTACACCATGGTAGCTACGCACGAAACATTAGTCAGACTTCAGAGACTAATACATAACACATAACTTATAATTGAGTTGGGTTCTATATTGTTCGGCGGCTACCCAAAACCCTTTTTATAAGGCGTAGTTAAGCTTGCCATGGAACTTACTTCAAAAGCCGGCAATAGCTAGCCGCTCGCCCTCTTTTTCTTGACTCAAGAACAGCTTTATGATACCATACAAATGTCAAGGCGCTGCGGGATGGTGTAGCGGTAGCACACGTGACTCTGGATCATGTAGCCTAGGTTCGAGCCCTAGTCCCGCAGCCAAGTGATGCAATTAAAGGCTCCGCTGCTTAGCGGGGCTTTTTTGAGTTGAATTTTGACCTTAAAATATTAGTATTTAGTTTTACATAGGAGACCTATTTTAAGTGTCCTTGTATAGCAGTGATATTTTACTAATTACACCGGTAGGTGTAAGCGTCACATTAGCCCGTCTTTCTTGCAAGGCGGGCTAATGTGACGCTAGAAACCCTGTTTGACGTGCAATTCTTTTATCCGGTCCTTTATTATCACGTAGTTTTGGAATTGTACGCTTCGTTCCTCCAACGGTAAATGGGATGACTTGTGAGAGAGGTAGTCCTTTTCGCGGAAGGGAAATTTCGACTCATAATAATTTTCTAGTTTACGGTAGTACTTAAGCGCCTCTTGATGCTCGTTGTATTGGTAAAAGTATCGGGCAACCTGGGACACAAGGTTGTATTTTTTTGCTACATCATTGACTTGAAACCCGGGTAGTCCTTCTTCGAGGCAGAGCCTTTTCAGTAAAGCAACCTTCTCGCTAACGCTCATATCTGTTACAAGTTTTTTAATATCTTGTTTTCGCTGGGAGCTACCTTTGATGGGATTGTATGGGATGCTAAAAAACTCTTCGAGACTCATCTTCCCCTTGAATGGTGGATTAGCAAAGTCTTGGAGTCTTTGCGCTGCCTTCCAGTTTCCGGCACGCTGGTAGGCTGAAATTAGAGGTTTATAAAAATAATACAACGTCAGAGGCTTTTCATCAATTAGAGATTCCAATGATAATAATTCGATATATAATCCAGGTATAGCCTGGAGGTCTTTACTTTCTTCCGCTTTTTTTATTTGGCTGATAAGGGTCCGCTTAAGAGAATCTTTACCTGCAAACCCTCCGCCAGCTTCAGCTAATAATTTTGTGGCATTGTAATATTCTTGATTCGATAATGCGTGCTTAGCTCTTGCCCTCAAGGAAAAACATTTTTTGGCCTCCCACAGGCCATATGCTACGTAACGGCCAACATTCTCGTAATGATAATGGTCATCATTCATGATGTTGAATAGTGAAGTTTCATTAAAGTAGACCCTTAAATAACTAAAAAGTTTACCCCATAAAATATAATCTTCGAAGGTGCGAATTATGCTTACGGTTGTCGATTTGCCGGTGCTAACTTGGGTGCACTTGATTTTGTGTAAATATGTAAGATTTTTTAATAGTAATGATACCACTTCCCGGTTTTCAGCTTCCTCTGGGAATAGATAAAGACCATCATGGGTTATCATTGCTTCCTTAATTAAGGGGTTAGTGACCAGGTTATTGATAACTTCTAGTTCCCGGTGTATGGGCAGGTTCTTAGTAATAAACTCCTGCAGTTCCTGTAGAGATAGTTGAGAAATACCCTGGAAATATTGGGTATCTTCTTCCAATAGCCTAACATTTACCCCATATGTTCTCCCTCGAGAGTCCGTTTTTAGTTCGAGGGTGATATAATCGCCTTCTTTAAGCCCAGTTGACCATGGTCTGTTTTTTAAGGTGATGTTCTTGGCGCTGATAAAAATATTGTCTATGTTGTGTCCGGCGGCGAACCCATAGTCTATTTTAGTTTTCTTGTGTTTGTTATAGCCGCCATACCATATTACTTTGGCAAGATATTTCATTTACGATATCCTCCTAAATAGTGCCGGGATTGTTTTCTTTTTTATTGGAGCCACCCTAGAGTAGTCTATCATTTATAAAGGCATTTGCAGAGTGGCCAAGAAACAAGGTTTTTACTAGCGTAGAAATTACGCTAGCTATGGCAGGAACAACAGTGCTTTGCCAAGAAAGATCACTTAATGGAAGTCGCAATAAGATTGGCTTCTTTCAATCCGATTTAACTATAAGTGGATACCAAGGTAGCGCATGGGTAGCACATGTAGCATGGGAACTTCGATTCGAAGAGATGGATTAGGATCAGGTCATTTTACCTTTAGCAAATGAAATACAGAAAGGGGATATCAGGTGATTATTACAGTGGACAAATTAGGGCTCAGGGCAATTGCAGATACGGATGTGAGGCGCTGCGCAAAGAAAAAAGATCTGCTAGATTTTCTTGATCGGGATACAGTGAATCTTGTCCGGGAATTTCATCAGTCTTTACCAGGTTACAAACCCACTCCCCTGGCCAACTTGGCAAACTTGGCCCGAGAGCTGGGTGTAGGGCATATTTATGTTAAGGATGAGTCGGCCCGCTTCGGACTTAATGCGTTTAAGGTATTGGGAAGCTCTTATGCTATGGGCAAGTTTATTTGCCACCAGTTAGGGCTAGATGAGAAGATGATAACATTTGATTACTTTTGCTCAGACGACGTACGGGAGAAGTTGGGTCAGATAACTTTTGCTACTGCCACCGATGGTAACCATGGCCGTGGTGTGGCGTGGACGGCGCAGCAACTGGGGCAACGGGCAGTGGTGTACTTACCAAAAGGAGTCGCTCGGCGGCGGGTAGAAGCGATAGAAGAAACCGGGGCAACGGCTGTAGTTACAGATGTTAATTATGATGATACTGTCCGTCTAGCTAAAGATGCGGCTGAAAAAAACGGCTGGTATATGATACAAGATACTGCCTGGGAAGGGTATGAAGAAATACCGCGCTGGATCATGCAAGGATACACCACCATAGCGATGGAGGTTGATGAACAGCTGGAAGCTGCCGGGCTTCCACGACCGACCCATGTATTTTTGCAGGCCGGCGTGGGTTCATTTGCCAGTACCATTCTAGGTTATTTCGTCAACCGCTATCAGGATCAGTACCCCAAAACTATAGTGATGGAGCCAGAAAAGGCGGCATGTATTTTTGAATCGGCCTTAGCCGGTGATGGGACTCCTCGGCAGGTAGTGGGGGATCTGGACACCATCATGGCCGGGTTGTCTTGTGGAGAGCCAAGTCCTGTTGCCTGGGATATTTTACGTTCCTTTGCTGATGGATATATCGTGTGCCCGGATTATGTAGCGGCCCAAGGGATTCGTATTTTGGCCAATCCCCTGGGAGATGACGACCATGTGGTGGCCGGCGAATCCGGCTCGGTGGGCATTGGGCTTCTTTATTTGTTAGCTAAACAGGTGGATTGTGTTGAACTAAAGCAAAAGATGGGGTTAGATGAGCAGTCCAGCGTTCTTTTTGTTAGTACCGAGGGGGATACAGACCCAGTGAATTATCGCCAAATCCTATGGGACGGCAAATATCCGCTGCTGAAGTAAACTACTTGTTAATTAATAACTTGCAAACTACACCTTGTTTTGTGAACCGGTATTAGGCATTATCTAGGCACGGGCGCTATGGCCGACAGGAGAATGATATTGCCTAGCCGGGAAGAGCACCTTTTTAGTTTCAGCCACGGCTGCTGGTACAAGTGCTGCTGGTAAAATCAGCTTCCACATTTGTGGTGTGATAAAGGTGGTATGGAATATAGTTTCTAGAGCAGGAACGTACAGGGTGAGTAGAAACAGACCAGCCGACAAACCTGTCCCGAGAAGTAATGTGGTATTGGAGAACAAGCCGAGGCGAAAGACAGTAAGGTCTTCCGACCGGCTGGTGAACGAGCGCAGGAGTTCGGCTAACACCAGGGTAGTAAAAGCCATGGTACGTGCGGTTTCAATGTTGTACTGGTTAAGGGCCAGAGAGAATACGGCCAGCACGGATGCAGTTAAAGCGATACTCTGCAGGGCAATACCAGTTTTCATCTTACGGTCGAGTAGGGGCTCTTCAGGTGAGCGTGGTGGACTATTCATAATACCGGGCTCGGCTTGTTCTACTCCCAGAGCTAAAGCGGGGAAAGCATCGGTTAGGAGATTGAGCCAGAGAAGATGCACTGGCAAAAGCGGTAAAGGTAGACCGAGTAGTTGGGCTAAGAATATGATAAATACTTCGCCTACGTTGCATGACAGCAGGAAATAGACAAACTTGCGGATGTTGGTGTAAATAACACGGCCCTCTTCTACAGCGTGGACAATGCTGGCAAAATTGTCGTCGGTTAAAATCATGTCGGCGGCGCCTTTGGCCACGTCAGTACCGGTAATGCCCATGGCGACACCAATGTCAGCCCGTTTGAGGGCCGGGGCGTCGTTAACTCCGTCACCGGTGACAGCTACTATATGGCCTTGTTCTTGCAATGCTTGGACAATGGCGCTTTTGTGTTCAGGGGCTACCCGTGCATAGATGTTGACGGACTTTACTTTCTCGTTAAATTCTTCGGGTGTAAGTTCATCTAACTCACCACCGGTCAGGACACCAGCGCTGCCCGTTAGGCCCAGCTCTTGGCCAATGGCGTAAGCCGTAGTTGGATGATCGCCGGTAATCATAACAGTACGAATTCCTGCCTGGCGGCATTCTTGCACAGCTGGCTTAGTTTCTTCGCGAAGCGGGTCCTTTAGCCCGGCTAAGCCAAGAAAAACTAGCTCTTCTTCCACTGCTCCCAGATTGTCTTGTGGTGGGAGGGCAGGCAGTCGGCGATAAGCCAGGGCCAAGACGCGCAAGGCCTGCTTGGCCAAGAAAGCGTTTTGTTCTTTGACTTCTTCTGTCAGCTCCGGGGTTAATGCTACTTCCTGGCCATCCAGGAGTAGGCGCTGGGAACGATTAAGGACTATATCGGGAGCACCTTTTGTTAGTACCAGATAGCTGCCGTCAGAGGCGGGATGAATGGTGCTCATGAGCTTGCGACGCGAATCGAACGGGACTTCGGTTACGCGGGGGAGTTTCTGCTGTATGCTTTCCGCGGTAAAACCGCCTTTAGCCGCTAGACCCAGTAGGGCACCCTCAGTGGGATCGCCCACTAGTTCCACTTGGTCCTTAGCGTTTTCTATTTTAGCATCGTTGCACAGTGCCGCTGCCATAAGGGTTAGTTTCAGTTCAGGAACAGACGTAGCGTCGATGGGGTTCTCCTCTAGGAAAATACTGCCGTCTCCCGTATACGCTGCACCTGATACCTGATACATTTTCCTGCCCGTCCAGAGAGACACGGCGGCCATTTTATTTTGGGTTAACGTGCCGGTCTTATCTGTACAGATAACAGTGGTAGATCCCAGGGTCTCCACGGCATGTAGTTTCTTGACGATGGCGTTTGTTGCTACCATTCGCTGCATGCCTAGAGCCAGTACAATGGTGACTACGGCCGGTAGCCCCTCGGGGATAGCGGCTACCGCGAGGCTTACGGCGACCAAGAACATTTCCAGCAGGTAAGCTCCGGTATGTTCTCCTTTCATAACCCCCGTCAAAAATACAATTCCACAGACGGCCAAGGTAACGGTACCCAGTGTCTTACCTAAGGCGTTAAGGCGGTCTTGCAGTGGTGTAGTACCTTCGCCCGCATCAGCCAATAAACCGGCAATGCGGCCCATTTCGGTACTCATGCCAGTGGTTACTGCCAGGCCACGGCCTCGCCCGTAGACCACGGTGGTTCCCATATAAGCCATGTTTACGCGATCGGCCAGGGGAATCTTTTCTGCCAATGCCGACTTAGCGTCTTTTTCTACTGGCACGGACTCGCCAGTGAGGGCGGCTTCTTCCACTTTGAGGCTGGCTGTTTCGCTGAGACGTACATCGCATGGCAGCACTGTGCCTGTTTCCAGGAGCACCACATCGCCGGGGACAATCTCTTTTGCTGGAATGGTTATCGTTTGGCCGTTTCTTATTACCGCTGCCCGCGGAGCTGCCATTTGCTTAAGGGCTTTAAGGGCTTTTTCAGCTTTGCCTTCTTGTACCAAACCCAAAATGGCGTTGACAACAACAATGAGGAAAATTAAGATAGCGTCGGTGCGCTCACCCACCACAAAGGAAACAGCTCCGGCTGCCAGCAAAATGAGTACCAGAAAATCTTGAAACTGGGCCAATACTTTGCGCCATAGCGGCATCCCTTCTTCGCCTTTAAGTTCGTTCGGGCCATGCTGCTTAAGGCGTAGAGCTGCTTCTTGAGCTGTTAACCCTTGCTCTAGGCTGGTATTTAGTTCCGCAGCCGCTTTGGTTGGGGATAAGTTATGCCAGGATTGCAACAGATACCCTCCTCATTAATTAGCACCAGATTAGAACTCTAATCTAATGTCCTAAAAGTTTTTTACTATCCCCGAAATAAGACACTATCGCTTGTCATATCAAATATGTGCCTTACTAAAATACAAAAATAATTAATGCTGTCCCTATATAACCGGTAAACAGATTCCTTCAAAGTGAGACATCATGGCAACAGCCAGAATCAAACCTGAGCTCATAAGAGCAATTCCACCTAATATCCCACAAGAACAGCCTCTTTTCTAACATTGGCAGTGCTTCCCATCTCTGACATAAACGGTACTGCACAGGTGAGGTTATATACTGCAGTACGGCGGCGCTCAATTTTTTTGCAAACAATGACATAAGAAGCATGTCATTGTTTGAGTTATATGCCCGGGAAAATTTTACCCTTAACTGCTATTTGTACCATTATCAGCCATTATTACTACTGCTTTATTCTAAAAGGATTTCTCCATAATATAAAGAGGACAAGCTCCCTGCACTTGTCCTCTTTATGCGGCAGTGGAACGGATGGGGATTTACTCTGTTTTTATGACGAATGAAGCTATTTTATTGAGGAAGTAAATATTCTCTTCTTTTTCTTGGGGATGTGCAGCAAGAAGTACACATATAGCCACTATTAGTGTTTCGGCTAATCGGTTATTTATTTTAGGGTCGGTGTCGGTGCTATGTCCCACTAACCTAAAGATGTTGGCTATTTTTGACACTATGGTGGTGTTAATGTGTATAATATCGGGATCTTTTAGCAGTTCTTCATAAGCAGCACGAAAGAATATCTTGCCTAGGCCTGTTTTTTTATCCATATCAGAATATAAGATTTCTATAGTTTGTTGCATGATAACATCTGGATCTTTGATTCGTTGGCAAATATCCTCGAGCTTACGAAAGATATTGCTCCAATTCCTTTTGAGAACGCTAATGTAAAGTTGTTTTTTGTTGGGAAAGTAATTATAAATAGTGCCTACTGCGATACCGGTTTTGCCGGAGATCATTTTCATGTCTGTTGAATGGTAACCGTGTTGTCCAAACAACTCGGTAGCCGATTGAAGAATTTGTTCCTGTAAATCTTTGATTACTTTCGGCATGAAATTGACCTCCCTTAGTTTTGTCCGTGAGCAGCTTTTAAGGTGGGCAATTAGCCATCTAAATTTTTGTTTCAGTCTCGATTTCCCTTAAGCTGTCTACAAACTTCTGCCGGCAATCCCAACTACAAAAGTAGTAGTAACCGTCATCTGTTGCCACAATGTAGCTGTTTTGTCGCGGAATCTCGCGGCCACAAATCTTATCGCAAACTAGCTTTTGGGAGTCAATAGGGTTTTCTTTCTCTGACAAGTCTAAGGAAGGTTGTGACGGTTCTGCTTGTCTTTTAAGCGGATTTCTCGCTGAAGTAATCCCTTGTCCCATAGTTAGGATCAAAGAAAACACAAGGCGGAGGAAAAACATCAAGGCAAAAAAGTTCAACATTCCCATCATGGAGTTATGAAAACCTTCTCCTAACGTAGTCAGACTATCGAGTCCCATAACCTTCACCCCCTTGACCTTATTTTAGAATCCTATCGCTCGGGTAAAAATAAGTCCCCAAAAGTAATTGGTTATAATTTTGAACTATAATTCATGGTAATGCTTAGGCTGTATTTTGTCAATGTTTCTATCTCTACCTGCTAGTGAGGTATCTACCAGTTGGGGCAGTGCATTAAAAAAGACAAGTGAAATTAGCTCTGTCCTTTTAGGTATGATTTGTTTTGAAGTAACATACAAATCTAGGCTTGGGCACTGCTACGAGCACTGATAAATGTTGAGGCAATAAAAATAAGACCTTAAACACATACTGCGTGCGTTTAAGGTCTTGCTGTCTGCCTGAGCAGAGGACAAACCAGGACTCATCGTCACGTGTTGTTGGCTTGTCCGGGCGCTAGGCCCTAGCTACTCCCCTTGTAAACTCATTGTAATACAGGTTAGTACTTTTGGCTAGTCTTACTATCTTTTGCTCATATTTTGCTGGTCCAATTATACCACTGGCTTTTTTAGAGGCACCCTCTGTGGTTTCCCGCATTTGAGGGCATATTTTCGGGGACGGCTGCATCTTGTTTCTTTATTCGCTCTTGAATGTTAGAATTATTCATAGGAAATGATTGGATTGGGAGAGGATGATCTGGTGAAAAACAAGATGCGATTATGTCTAGGAAGTGTGCTGACTTTAGCCGGCACGATGATTCTATGTACTGTTTACCTGGGAATGGCAATTTACATACCTAACATGACAGGATGGAGTACCCCGCCGGGAAAATTCATGTCAGCCCTCATGGATACCGGAGGGATTGCTTTTGGGATCACCGGATTAGTTGTGGTAGGCGTGGGGCTTATGATCCTATATAATGAGTATTGTGATAACAAGTAGGTGGCGGCCAGGATCAATGCTAAGGAGAGATGGCGGTGAATAAGAGCGCTTTGGCAAGTATTATCGACCATACGCTTCTTAAAGCCACAGCTAGTAGCGATGAGATTATAAATTTGTGCCGGGAAGCGGTAGAATACGGTTTTGGCACTGTCTGCGTGCAGCCTTGTTATGTTAAGTTGGCGGCTGAAGAGCTTAGGACAACACCGGTTAGAGTAGCCACAGTTATCGGTTTTCCGCTTGGAGCCAACACGAGTGAAATTAAAGCAGCTGAGGCTGTGGAGGCAGTGGCAAACGGTGCAGCTGAGCTAGATATGGTGCTTAACGTGGGAGCTCTTATAGAAGGGCGCCTGGAATATGTTGAGGCAGACATAAAGGCGGTGGTGACGGCAGCTGCAGGAGCGCTAATTAAGGTGATTTTAGAGACTTGCTATCTGTCTAAGGAAGAAATAGTTCTAGGCTGCCAGCTGGCGGTGGCAGCTGGAGCTGATTTTGTTAAGACGTCCACCGGTTTTGGTACTGGCGGGGCAAAGGCAGATCATATCCGCTTAATGCGCCGGACCGTTGGTCCTAACGTTGGGGTCAAGGCTTCGGGTGGCATCCGCAGCTACCAAGATGCTATTACTATGATACAAGCTGGGGCCAGTCGTATCGGTGCCAGTGCCAGTATTCAGATTGTTTCCGGGGTTAAGGAATAGTTGATTAGATTTTTCCCATACTGTGATCTTTCCCACAATCTGACCTGTTTTGGTACCGGGGAGAAAGTCAAATGAGGAAAGGAGGTGTTGGTAACAGCCCATGAGCTGTTACCCCAAACATGCGAGTACTGGATATTATCGCTAAGAAACGAGACGGCGGGGAACTTACAGCAGCCGAAATTGAATTTATGGTTAATGGGTATGTAGCTGATGATGTTCCTGATTATCAAATGGCGGCATTTCTTATGGCTACTTACATACGTGGCATGACCAAAGCGGAGACAGCAGTGCTCACCATAAGTATGGCTAAATCAGGCGATGTGTTGGATTTGTCCAGTATACCCGGGTGCAAAGTAGACAAGCACAGCACTGGCGGTGTAGGCGATAAGACCACCCTGGTGGTGGGTCCACTGGTGGCGGCTGCTGGAGTGCCGGTTGCCAAAATGTCCGGGCGCGCCTTGGGACATAGTGGAGGAACAATAGATAAACTGGAGTCTATTCCCGGTTTTCGAGTGGAGCTACCGGAAGGGGAATTTTTAAACAATGTGCGCTGCTTAGGGCTGGTAATTTCCGGGCAAACCGGGAACTTGGCTCCAGCTGATAAGAAAATATATACCTTGCGTGATGTTACAGCCACTGTAGCCAGTATTCCTCTTATCGCCAGCTCCATTATGTCTAAGAAAATTGCTGCCGGGGCCGATGCTATTGTCCTGGATGTGAAGTGTGGGTCAGGTGCCTTTATGTCTGATTTAGATTCAGCCAGAGCTTTAGCCCAGACCATGGTGGATATTGGAACCAGCGTGGGCCGAAAGACGATAGCTGTAATTAGTAATATGGACCAGCCGCTGGGAGCGGCAGTGGGCAACGCGCTAGAAGTAAGAGAAGTCATAAATACCCTTAACAATAGGGGGCCCAAGGACCTTACAGAACTATCATTAACTTTAGGTGCGTATATGTTAATGCTGGCCGGCAAGGTGGATTCTGCCCTGCGAGGAGAGCAAATACTTCGAGAAGTCTTGGCTAGCGGAGCTGCCTGGGAAAAGTTTAGAGAGTTTGTAGCTGCCCAAGGTGGAGATGTCGAAGCGATTGACCATCCTCAATTGTTACCCCAGGCTCGTTTTCGGCTGCCGGTGCTGGCGCCGACAGATGGTTATGTAGCCAAGGTACGGGCCGACATTATAGGCCAGGCGTCGATGAAACTTGGGGCTGGCCGGGAGACAAAAGAAGATGCTATCGATTTAGCGGTAGGTATTGTAGTGAAACGTAAAGTAGGGGATAAGGTAAGACGGGGAGATGTATTGGCCGAAATACATGCCAGCGAGGCAGTCCAAGGAGAAACAGCTGTCGCCCAGGTGGTACAGGCGTATACTATCGTGCCAGAATCCATCAAGTGCCCTACTCTCATTTATCAGGTGATCAGATAACGTGGTAACGACATGAGGTCATTTTTCGCATACAGTCTGTGCCGGGCGGACAGAGGTTCCAACGGGAAGACGGGGAGATTTCTCGGTTTGGTTTGAATTTGGATTAGAGAGGAGAGGGAGCCGCATGTCTTGTGTTGAGGGAGAAGTCCTATGCAGTGAAAACTATGCTAGACAGCTGGATACAGAAGAAGAGTTAGCCGATTTTCGGGAGCGCTTTTATATTCCCCCAGGAACCATTTATATGGACGGCAACTCATTGGGTTTACTCTCGCGCGATGCTGAAGACAGCCTATATAAAATTTTGACCGAGTGGAAAGAACTCGGGATTGATGGGTGGACCAAAGGCATCCCGCCCTGGTTTTCTTTATCAGAAGAGCTAAGTTACGATTTAGCCCTGCTGGTAGGAGCAGAGTCGAAAGAAGTTATTATTACCGGGTCCACTACTAGCAATTTGCATAACCTTATGGCTGGCTTTTACCGGCCCTCTGACAAGCGGTATAAGATATTGGCTGATGAACTAAATTTTCCGTCCGATAAGTATGCCTTAGAGAGCCAACTACAGTTGTGGAGCCTTGATCCGAATGATAGTCTGGTGGTAGTTTCTTCACGAGACGGCTTTACTATTGAGGAAGATGATATTATTGCTGCCATGACTGATGAAGTAGCAGTGGCCGTATTGCCATCTGTTCTTTACCGAAGTGGTCAGTTGCTAGATATGAAACGGCTGACCAAAGCGGCCCATGAACGCGGTATCCTGATTGGATTCGATCTTAGTCACTCGGCCGGGGCTGTGCCTCACTCGCTTCACGATTGGGGCGTGGACTTCGCTTTTTGGTGTACCTATAAGTATCTGAACGGCGGTCCGGGTTCGGTAGCGGGTCTGTTTGTTCATCGTCAACATTTTGACCGCTTGCCGGGTTTGGCTGGCTGGTGGGGCTACCAAAAGGATAAACAGTTTGATCTGTCATTGGATTTTCTCCCCGCGACTGGTGCCGGAGCGTGGCAAATTGGCACACCGCACCTTTTTAGCGTGGCTCCTCTTATTGGATCTCTGAAACTCTTTCGTGAGGTAGGGATGACAAAGCTACGAGCCAATTCACTGGCACTAACTTCTTACTTAATCGACCTCATGGACGCTGAGCTTAAACAGGAACCCTACAATTACCGGGTGGTTACGCCCCGAAATCCTGAGCGCCGTGGCGGCCACGTAGCCATAGAACATAAAGAGGCGGTACGCATCAATGCGGCTCTTAAAAAGAGGGGAGTAATTCCGGATTTCAGGCCGCCTAACATTATCCGCCTGGCTCCTGTCCCCCTGTATGTAACGTTTCATGATGTTTGGTTGTTAATCCAGCACTTGAAGGCCATTATAGATAATAAAGAATACGAATCTTTCCCTAAGCAGCGCGATACGGTAGCGTAACAAAAGGAGGCAAAGCAATGTATTTAGCAAAACGTTGTCCTCTGGCAGAATTGACAGCGGAGCTGGCTGCTGCTGCCCAAGGCAAAATTAAAGCTGACACGGTTGTTCGGGGTGGCAAAGTGGTGAATGTATTTACAGCGGAGATTATAACGACCGATGTTGCCATTTATTCGGGACGAATTGTACTGGTGGGGCAAGTGGACCATGCTGTTGGTACGGAGACTAAGATTATTGACGCTAGTGGCTACTATTTAGTTCCTGGCTTGCTAGACGGCCATATTCACGTGGAATCGAGCATGGTAAGCGTTACCCAATTTGCGCGGGCGGTGGTTCCCCGCGGTACTACTACAATTTTCATGGATCCGCACGAAATTGCTAATGTACTAGGGATGAGGGGCATAAAGCTTATGGTGGAAGAAGGAAAAAATCTTCCCCTTAAGGTTTTTACCACCATGCCTTCTTGCGTCCCGGCAGCGCCGGGTTTTGAAGATGCCGGAGCGGTTATCGGGCCCAAGGAAGTGGCCGAGGCAATGACCTGGGAGGGCATTATTGGTTTGGGTGAAATGATGAATTTCCCCGGTGTTTTAAATGGCGATCCTAACGTGCATGGGGAACTTAAGGCGACCTTGGAGGCTAATAAAGTAATTACCGGGCATTACTCTATCCCGGAAACCGAAGTAGGGCTGCAGGCTTATGCGGCCACCGGCATTGCTTCTTGTCACGAAGGGACACGTCCGGAAGATGCGCTCTCCCGCTTGCGTTTGGGCATGTACGCTAAATTGCGAGAAGGTTCGGCTTGGCATGACATAAAAGCTAATGTCAAAGCGATAACGGAGTACAAGGCTGACGCCCGCCGGGCGCTCCTGGTAACTGATGATACCCACCCGAACACTTTGCTTACTGTGGGCCACCTAAACCATGTGGTTCGTCGGGCCATCGAAGAAGGAGTAAATCCTATCCAAGCTATTCAAATGGCTACACTTAATGCGGCCGAATGTTTTGGTGTAAGTCGTGACTTAGGTAGCATTGCCCCTGGCCGCTGTGCTGATATGTTATTTATACGTGACTTGGCCCAGTTTGAACCGGAAAAAGTGATGGTGGACGGAGAGATAGTGGCTGAAAATGGCCAGTTATTAGTGGAGCTGCCGCCCTACACTTATCCGCAGTGGGCGAGCAATTCGGTCCATGTTAAAAGTGCCTTAACGGCTCGTGACTTTCTTATCCCTGCCCCCCGGACTAGCGGAACAGTTACCGTCCGGGTTATGGAGATTATTGAAGCTAAAGTGGGAACATTAAGCCGCACGGCCCAAGTTGAGGCCAGAGAAGGTAAGCTTTATGCTGATCCAGCCCAGGATTTGGCTAAGGTGGCATCCATTGAACGGCATGGCGGTCCGGGTAATATGGGTCTGGGTTATGTCCGTGGCTTTGGCTTTAAGCAAGGAGCGGTGGCCTCCACCGTCGGTCACGATAGCCACAATCTTCTTGTTGTTGGCACGAACGAAGAAGATATGGCCGTTGCCGGAAATGCCCTGGTGAAATCTGGTGGAGGTATGGTGGCGGTAAGAGACGGTGAGATATTAGCCCTGCTGTCTCTTCCTATTGCTGGTCTGATGTCCCCGGAGCCAGTGGAGAAAGTGGATGAGAAGGTACGTGCTTTGGAAATGGCATTCCAGGAGCTGGGTTGTACTCTTATTTCTCCATTTATGACCATGGCGCTACTTCCCCTAGCAGTACTGCCGGAGCTAAGGATTACTAATCGCGGGTTGGTCGACACTGTTAATTTTGAGCTAGTAGATATAGTTTTATCGCCTACAAAGTAGCAAATCATCCCCCTTAGGCATATTTGTGATAGTGGAGGAGAAGAATTTTAATCCCTCCGCAAAATCTTCGAAGGGGGATAAACTATCATGACGGATACCCTGGGCCGTAACAACAACAATTTATGGTGGTGCTGTATCCTATTTTTGATTATCCTGTTCATAATCCTTCTTGGATGCTGCTGCTTTATCCGATAGGTGTAACCGAGACCCAACTATTTATTGAAGCCCTGGCTAGCCAGGGCTTCAATAAATAGTTGGGTTAATCGGCTTTTTCTTTAGGCAGCAAGCCGTCTAAAAATTGTTGTACTTCCGCCGGTGGGGTATCAACATTACTATCTGCTATCACCTCACTCAAGAAAGAAGCTAGCGACTGTTTCGTATCAGGGTCCAGCTCTGATACCAACTGCTGTGCCATCTGTCGGAGAGATGTAGAGTCTTTTGCCTGGGCCTCATCTACGATGCCTGCATCCTGGGCTAGTTCTAACAGCTTTGATTTGTTATCCAAACTAAGCCCGGCCTTTACCACAGCCTGAGCTGGGGATAAGCCTTTACTTTTCACCAGTTGTTCCAGGCTGCTTGCTAATTCGTGCATTTTTTCTCCCATTTGTGTTACCTCCTCAAAGATCCTGCTTGCTTCTCCTAGGATATTCAGCTTTTGAGGCTAACGTGCTTTCACCACCTGGGGCAAACAAGAATACAGTAATGACAGCAGAGAGAAAAGAAGCAGGGGAGGTGAAGGCACATGGAGCAAAGTCGAGATTTGTTTAACGACCCCCGCTTGTTACAGGGGGCGCCGCTAATGCCGCTAGAAGAGCAAGAAGGGTACCAAGAGGAGGAAGAGGCTATCATTAGACCGGTAACACCGGAGGGTGTACAAGAGGATATTAGTACAGAAGCAGAAGAACAAGAGGAAATGACCACCTTAGCCGCCCAGGGTAAAATGGTTGTTCGTCAAGCGGTGGTGAGCGGTCGAGCCGAAGAAGTCCTGGGAACAGCCGTTCAGTTTACAGAAAAAACAAGGGAAGGATTTGAGGTTTTACTAAAAGTCTTGGCCTTGACAAAGAGTCGCTTAGACAAAGATCCGGAAGCAGAGGGGTTATCGGGTCTCGATTCATCGCAGCTGGAACTATTTTGGAAGTTTATTCAGGCGCCCGAGTTTCAGAATTTAACGGCGTCGCTGTTGGCCAAGGCGCTTAAGTAAATAAAGCCCCGGCGATAAGGGCGGATAACAGTGCTACGAACAAGACGTGGCACTATTTTTTCTTGCTTTCCCAAGCGTGTAGAGTTAGGGCGATAGCAATGACGAATACGTAACTCGGCTTCGTTTTCTGCTAAAACGATAGGCCTTAGATGGCTATTTTGCCAGTTCACCCTTGCCGAAGATGATGGAACCGGCTACTAACATAAGTAAATTACCGTCTTCTTTATATTTATTTAACGTAATGGTGGTGCCGGATATTTCCTCTAGTTTCTTTTGAATAGCTATCGTGTCTTTAAGATCAATTTTATTTTCAATAGCATCCTTAGCGAGTTCTACACCACCTTCGACAAATAGCATACTAGCTGATACCGGCCAGGTGGCAAAGCGTCCTGTTCCACCTTTTTCCAGGATTTTGTCATTGATGGTTTCAATAATTGCGGGCATATAGCCAGTCTGATCCGGTGTAATCTCAATTCCGAGAGCACCTGGGTAGCCGTGAGTGGGGGACGGGTAGCATTGTTCAGGAAAGAGGGCTCCGGAATCTAAACAGGCTTTGATTAAAGGCTCTTGCATAGCGCAGTTGGTACTAAAAACAGCGATGTCCTTGCCGTATTTGGTTACCTGGCGTGGCACATCTTTCAATACTCCTTGCTGAGCTCCAGGGATACCCACGTCACTCATTGGATCGTGAGTAGCAACAAAGACAAATTCTAGCCCCTCGTCTTTGCAGGTTTGCTCCATAATATCCCTGCGCTGGGCTAAAAGAGGTATAGCCATATGGCGTGGGAAGGAGTAATGAAGGAACTTAGTGGCACCCATTTCTTTAGCTAACTGTACAATGGTCTGGCCACGAGCTAGCTGATCCAGATCAAAAGCAATATCAGGATACTCTGATATCATATAGGGGTCTTCGTGTGAGGTCCCGAACACAAAGATCATGTCCGGCCGTTTTTCTTTAATTCTCTGCAAGGCGGCAATACTTCCCGGCACAGCTTGGCAAATAACAATGGCCTTAATATCCGGATCGTCGGCTAGGCCAATAATTTGAGCGATGGTAGTCTCTTGTTCTTGCATAAAATTATTGGGATAGGTTACGTGGGTAATCATGTTACCATACTTGGCCACCATATTTTCCGCAGCTCGGTATTCGTCCTCACCCTGAGATGCAGTACCTGTAACCAGCCCAATTTTATATATTTCTTCGTCGGGCTGATCTGTTGGTTCATCTTGCGTTGTCGGAGTGGGAACACATCCTGCCAAGTTAGTAAGCATCAATACCAGCACTAAAACCCAGGCCCATATCTTAAGCATTCGCTTAGAACCTCCCTTAGAAATCATTTCGGAATCTTATGATAATGGCGCTTATAGATTTGGCCTCACCTCCCTTACATACGGATGACATTACAGGGCTTTTATTAACCAGTTCATATCATTCATATGATCCGAGGATAAAAGCTTATTTAGGGGTGCCAGTGTGGCCCTTACAGCTGCGCGCGCGATGACATTTACTGACAGTTGTATATAGTATTCTCCCATGATGGACCATATTACTTTTATTACCAGAAGGCATTTGATCGATCACGGCCTTTATTTTTCGCTGCCTTTTGGTCCACAGATGCTTCTTCTAGCGAAATCTGACGATAAGACAATACAAGCAAGCATTTTTGCATAGTGGCTGAAATTTGCTCCATGGTACTTATTGTTATAAAGGGTTAAATGCCATGTAATAGTTAGACGGGATTGTTTTCTCTACTGGGGACATTTTCCCTTGTCGTCTAATGAGACATTATCGCTTTTCCGCTAGTATTGACTACACACAGATGGCTTGAGAGTGTAATATTTAAGTAGGCAAAGCAGCATAGAAGGACTTTCCGGGACGAGCTGAGAAGGTAGATCTCATGAAAAAGGCCCTGGAT
>JBMNSQ010000025.1:0-17628 GCA_050945275.1 bacterium
ATCCCAGCTTGTTCCATTATGCCTTTAAGAAACACCGCACACTGACGAATCCCCACCCTCTGTGCGCTTATACTAGGCATGGCGACTAGACTTTTCCATAGCTGAAAGTACTCTTCACGCCGACTGGTAATATGAGCATTTACCTTAGAGAGCATCAATTCGCTTCCCTTCAAATTATTATTCCTTTATTACATCTATTACATCTCATTACAAGCATAAATAACGCCCCTAAAGAAAGTTTTATAGCCGGGCTAAAAATGCGCTGCTTACAAAAGTCTCTAGATAAGAGTACCACCCGTATGTGCTCTGCGCTTATAACACATTATAAGTTAGCGCATCGCTTATGTCAAGGTTTGATCTTTTTGGTCTTAGATATGTTAAAGTAAACGTTATCGTTAGGAGGGCAATTAATGAACAATACTCCCGGACAACGTATACGGATCTCCCGCGAGGCCCGCGGTTGGACTCAAGCTGTTCTGGCAGAAAAGCTTGGAATAAAAATCGGCACTTTATCAGGATATGAACGCAATTACCGGCAACCAAATCTGGAGATGATCAAAAATATTGCCACGGTCCTTGATGTCAGCGCAGATTATATCCTAGGGCTAAAAAGCAAATCCCAGGCCCACCACCCCTGCGCCAACAACCTCCATACAAAGACCGTATATAATATCACCCCACAGTCTAAGCAGTCCAGCCTGGCTCACGAAATACCTGAACCTATTCCTCAGCGCCAAGATCTTCAGGAACTTGCACACTTGCTAATCGACCACTTTAGCCATCTAGAGCCCGAAATAGTTGAGAAGTTCATAGAACTGATTAGGCTAATTAAACGAAACAAAACAAAATAGTTCCTCTTACCAACTGTTTCTTTCAGTTTTACCTAGCAAACTATCACCACAATTAAAAACCGCCCGCAAAGAGACAGTCTCGGCCAACCTTTACAACTAACCGTCTTTCCCGGTTCAACACTGACCATCCTCCAGCATAGACTAATTTAACCGACTATGTAAGGAGGTGTCCTTGTGACTTCCATGACCGATAATATAAACTGGCAGGGGCTATCGCTTAGGCAGGAAATCGACTTCTGGTTAGGGATCATGGTCGACCACAGCCGTTTCATGCGCAACGGCTTTGATCCCACCGAGGAAGAACCTTTTCGGATTGCTGACGACTTCGCCCTGCGTTTTGCTTTTTTCAAACAACAAAACGAAATGCTGCCGGATCTTAGCCCTGACTTCCTTTTTTCCCTCCAGGAGCTGGTAGGACAATTAATTGACTTTAAAGCCCGCATAGCTGCCGGCATCGAATCATGCCGAATATTATCCATACTCTCAGCCGGCTTAATTGATCACATCCGTCGTGAAGCCCTTTTCTTTTTTGGCATACTAGCCAGAATCAAAGGAGAACCCCGCCCCACCCGGGAACAGCTAGGCCTACCTATGCCGGGCATAGCTTCCACCGCCCCTCAGGCCTTTATCCCTCGCCTACCCCAAGAGTTCGAAGAGATTGCATATGAGGAACTGCTTTTCTGGTTACGCATTGCCTTCGAGCACATGGGGGTATTAGCCCAGGGTTTCCGACCCGAACAAAAAGCCTACCGCCGCGAAACCCTACGCTGGCAACAACGGCTCGAGCGCCTGCACGATGCCGTACTCCAGGGCTTCGAAGCCGGAACCAACCCAGCGCGTTTCATCGAGCCTACTTTAGCCCTCATCCAAGAACATGCCGAGTTCCTGGCGCACTTGTTCAATGATTTAGCCCACTGTACAATTCCCGGTCAGCAGGCCAACTTCTGGCCCCGCCTGGTGGATCACATGCGCCGTGAAGACATATACTTCATCCAGGTCCTTACCGTTCTCAAACAAGCACTGACGTGTCCAAAACAAGAGTCCTAAAAGTCGCTAAACCGCCTAACACAGGCGGTCTTTTTATTTTCTGTGTAGCCCTGTCCTTACCTTTACTCCAAAGTCCCAGCAAGAATTAATTTCAAGCAGGAATAACCTTATTACATGTCGAATGTTCTCCCTATAGGAATAGGGTTCCACATGGAAGAATTATGGAAGAATGGTGAATCTATGAAACAAAAACCAAAGCTCCTTCAATCCGTTTCCAATGCCCTTACTTTACTCGAAGTTTTAAGCCAACATCAAGAAATCGGTATAGTTGATCTATCTCGGCAGCTGGGCCTAGCCAAAAGTACAGTTCACCGGCTAATTACCACATTGGAAGCCCATGGTTTTGCTGCCCAGAATCCCAACACCGGCAAGTATCATCTAGGCCTAAAAACTGTGGTTATAGCAGGACATACGTTGGATTTAATGGATATCCGTCCCTTAATTAGACCTATCCTAGTTAAGTTGCGCGATGAAACCAACGAGACCGCTCATTTAGTTGTAAGACACGGCAACAATGCTCTTTTTATTGACAAGGCTTCATCATCTAACTCAATACGGATGGATTCTCACGTAGGTTGGCAAGCGCCTTTACATTGTACGGCCACCGGTAAAGTAATATTGGCTTTCATGTCTAAATCTGAACAAGCCCAGCTGTTGCGCCAATTGGAACTTAAGGCCTATACCTCTAATACCTACACAGATCCAGAAAAGTTAAAAGCCGAACTGGAAGCCATTAAAGAACAAGGCTGGTCTTGTGACAACGAAGAAATTGAAATTGGATTATATTGTTTGGCTGCCCCCATCTTTGACCGAACTGGAAACCTCAAAGCTGCTATTAGTATTTCTGGTCCGATTTCTCGGGTCAAAGACCATGCCAATCTTATCAAGGCAGTTAAAGTGGCAGCGCACGAAGCATCTGAAACACTAGGTTACAAGCAATCATAACTTGGGCTATTCTTGGCACTAACGACAGCAGGGACAAAATCAAATTAAGGGGGAAGTGTTGTGAAGGAAGTTCGATTGCATGGTCGTGGCGGTCAAGGGTTGGTGAAAGCAGCCCACATTATAGTAAAAGCTGCCGTTACAACCGGTAAGTACGCAAGCTTTATTCCATTTTTCGGAGTAGAACGCAAGGGATCTCCGGTCTATGGCTTCTTGAGATTAGATGACAAGCCCATTCGCTTAAAAACTCAAGTGTATCACCCTGACTGCTTGATAGTGCTAGACGACACCCTTTTAGATGAAGTAAACATATTCGAAGGACTAAAGGAAAAGGCAGTATTAGTAATTAATTCTACCAAGCCATTAACAAACTTTAGTCTTCCTGAAGAGGTAGATACAGTCGCCTTGGTTGACGCCACCAACATAGCCTTAAAGAACTTCCAGAGAAATATACCTAACACAACTATGTTAGGCGCCTTTTGCCAAGCAACAGGCTGGGTGCCACTTGATCAAGTAATGGCGCTGGTAGAAGAAGAATTCGGGCCTGAAAATGCTGCCGCTTGCGAAGAAGGATACCGAAGCACAAATCTCCTTAAAGTGAGGTGTCGTTAACATGGATACCAAGTGGGTTACCCCCATAGGAGACGAAGGGATATACGAAATAAATACCGGCAAATGGAGAACCTTTCGGCCAGTGATAGACTATACAAAATGTACTTCCTGTGCCATTTGTAGTTTCTTTTGCCCTGTCTCAGTTGTCCGTAGACATAAGGAAGATTCTACTAAGATTTGCTTTGACCTTGCATACTGTAAAGGCTGTGGTATTTGCGCTAAAGAATGCCCGCGTCAAGCCATAACTATGATTAGGGAGGAAGAAGCCTAATGTCTACCACAACTGCCCTCACTGGTAACGAGGCTGCTGCTATCGGAGCTGCTCTCAGTCGCCCTAATATTATTGCCGCTTACCCTATAACACCCCAATCCTCGGTAGTAGAAGATCTAGCAAAAATGCACGCTGATGGTAATATCCAAGCCGATATTATAGAAGTAGAATCCGAACACTCGGCGATGAGCGTCATTCAGGGCGCAACTCTAGCCGGAGCCCGAACTTTCACTGCTACTTCGGCGCAAGGACTAGCTCTTATGTACGAACCATATTTTCGTATGTCTACATTAAGGCTGCCTATGGTAATGGCTATTGCTGGCCGTGAAATGACTTCTCCCGAGACTATCTGGGGTGGCCAGCAAGACACTGTTAGCGTACGGGAAGCTGGTTGGCTGCAATTTTATGCAGAAAACAATCAAGAAATACTCGACAGTATTATACAAGCCTACAAGGTTGCCGAACACCCATCAGTACTACTGCCTGTTAATGTCTGCTACGATGGTTTTTTCCTCTCGCATTTGATAGAAAGAGTAGATATACCGGCTCAAGAACTAGTAGACCAATTCTTGCCTCCGTATAAAGCCCAACATGTGGTCATGGATCCAAAAAAGCCTATAGTGGTTGACCCCATGACGCCAGGACCTAAACTCATGAAATTTCGCCGCAACCATCTAGAATCAATGCAGGCAGCTTTAGATGTAATTGTTTCTGTGGATGAAGAATTCGGTAAAATGTTCGGCCGCAGTTACGGTGGCGTTATTGAGGAATATAAAATGCAAGGCGCCGACAGCGCCCTCATCACCATCGGATCGCCCACAGGTGCTGGAAAAGAAGCCGTAGACTATTGGCGCTCCCAAGGAAGAAATGTGGGCCTGATCAAAGTCCGGGTCCTTCGTCCGTTTCCCGCTCAAAGGCTCATACGTGCTCTTCAAGGTGTGAAAGCCATTGGTGTAGTGGATCGCTCTGTATCTTTTGGCTGGAACTCAGGCGCATTGTATCAAGAGGTACTAGCAGTCCTTGGTCAGGCAAGGCTAATGATCCCATCGGTCTCTTTCATTGGTGGCCTTGGCGGAGCAGATATTACTTTAGACCACATGATCAAAGCCTTTGATATTGTTTCTAACTTAAATGACAGCACAGAAGCAATTCATCCTACCCAATGGTTGGAATAGGAGGCTATAATAATGAATCTAAAAGAAATATTCCTTGATACACCGGATTTGACAAGCCCAGGCCTATCTGCTTGTCCGGGCTGCGCCGCCGAGCTTGCTCTTCGAACAGTGCTTAAGGTAATGGGTACTAACACTGTTCTTGGCATTCCCCCTGGCTGTATGGCCGGAGCCGGTGCTGTAGGATGGAACCGCTTGTCCGGTGTCAAAATACCGGTTACTATTCCTCTTCTTGATAACACCGCTTCGATGCTTTCCGGAATCAAGCGTTATTATCTTAAGACCGGCAGGGATGATATCAAAGTAGTTGCTTTTGCCGGGGATGGTGCCACCGCTGATGCTGGCTTTCAAGCATTATCCGGCGCAGCTGAACGGGGCGAAAATATAATCTATATCTGTTATGACAACGAAGGTTATATGAACACCGGGTTCCAACGAAGCGGCACCAGTTCTAAAGGCTCCTATACTTCCACCACACCGGTCGGGACTCTAAGCCAAGGCAAGACCCAACACAAAAAAGATGTGCCTCTGATTATGGCTATGCACAACGTTGCTTACATGGCCACAATCTCACCAGCCTATACTAAAGACTTCGTATCCAAACTAAGAAAAGCTGCTTCTGTTAAAAACGGCTTTGTCTATCTACACATTTTTTCTCCCTGCCCCACTGGCTGGCGTTTTAAACCTGAGAACACCATCTCAATTGCTCGGCTAGCCGTTCAAACTAATTTCTTTCCACTGTATGAGTATCAAGACGGCAGGTTTAATCAGACAGTCGCTATTCGGCAATCTAAACCTGTTCAAGAACTAATTGAGAAGCTAGGTAAATTTCAACACCTTGAGCCAAATATAATCAACGACCTACAGCAATGGGTCGACGATAAAATGAACCTTCTTCAGAAACTATGGTCAAGCACAGACTAAACATCTTGCCTCGCTGAGTCAAACACTAAGTATGTATCTTAGGGGTGAAGCTAGCCATGTTAATTGATCAAGATCTTTGTATTCAATGTGAATCCTGCGTTCCCTATTGCCCAGTGGCCGCTATCTATTCAAGCGGTGGTACGGTCCAAGTAGACCAAGATAAATGTGTTGAATGTAACGCCTGCATCCGGGCCAATATTTGTCCGGTAGAGGCTATGATAACTCCAAAACTAGAGTGGCCCCGTCTTTTGCGCAACACATTTTCCGATCCTTACGGAAAACATGAATCTACCCAGCACATGGGACGCGGCACCGAGGAGGTAAAAACCAACGATGTCACCGGATTGGTCAAGCCCGGCGAAGCAGGCATTGCTGTTGAGGTTGGTCGTCCCGGTGTAAGCGGTTCTTTTGCCGATGTCGAAAAAATCACCATGGCCCTCGCTAAACTAACTTATGTTCAATATGCCAAGAACAGCCCCGTAACATCTCTTATCGAAGATTTAAGTACTGGACGAATACGGGAAGACATCCTGCAAGAAAGGTTCTTGTCGGCCATAATCGAGTTCATTGTCCCTCAAGATAAGATCTCTGAAGTAATGAAGCAGCTGCAACAGGCCGCCAGTCTTATTGACAGCGTATTTACAGTAGCTATATTCACCAACGTAAGAGATGCCGATACTTCTTTTGACGTAAAAACATTGACTACGCTGGGCCTAGAGGTTTTGCCAAACGGTAAAACAAATCTGGGGCTTGGCAAGCCCCTGGCTAGGAGGTAACAAACTATGACACACACTAACCATCGTTATGGCACTACTTGTGACCTTAGCAACGATTATGTAGTTATGATAATGCCAGCTAAAGGTATCAATAACCAAAATGCCGCTCCTAAACTCAGCGACCTATTTGATGTTCTTATGTCCTATAACCCAGTCAACGGTGGCGGAATCGATATCGGCACCTTAATTACAGATACACCAGAAGAAATAAAAGCACGTATTAGCGACGACACCCCCATGATCCATGCCGTTTACCGAGATATGAACACTGTAGCCAAGGTAGTTGATGATATAAAAGCAAAAGACCATGGATTTTCCGTGGTGGTCAGCGGCTTACTTGATGCGGTTGATACAGTTGAAAAAAGCCATGGTATCGATCGCCACAGCGTAGAGTACTCGTTAGGTATTTGGGGCCGAACAGAGTTACTCCCACCACCCCATATTCATAAAATCACCAGTATGTGCGGTCACGGTCTTATATCTAGACATCTCGTTGAACAAACTCTTGAAGATCTAAAATCTAATCGGATTAGTCTGAGCGAAGGAGCCCGGCTATTGGGACGCAATTGCGTGTGTGGGGTTTTTAACCTTGACCGTGCCGAGAAGCTCTTACAGCAAGCACTTTCCTTAGAATAAACTCGAAATAAACAGAGAGGGGGATGTATCGCTTAACAAAATCGATGGAAATAGTACACAAAAAAACCCTACAGAAAAGCTCAAAGCAAGGAGGAATTTTCGTGAACCGAACCATCAACAAACTTGTTGCTATGCTGGCTATGTGTATTCTACTTGTTACTGGTTGCACAGCACCCAGTGGGCAAGAATCGCCGCAGAGCTCCAGTACTCTCGTCTATGGCGTTGGAGTTGATGCCAAAACCATGGATCCCCAAATGGTAGATAACGTGCCTACAGCAAACGTAGTTATGCACGTTCATGAAACATTGGTTACTTGGGATAAAGATATGAATATGACCGGACAATTAGCCGAAGACTGGGAGGTCTCTGAAGACGGCAAAACATGGACCTTTTACCTAAGGGAAGGCGTCAAGTTCCATGACGGCGCCGACTTTAACGCCGAGGCAGTTGAAAAAACTATTAGACGAATGCTTGATCCAGCAACTGGTTCACCCCGGCGTTCCATGCTAGCCATGATTTCAGATGTTAAGGTTGTAGATAATTATACAATTCAACTTATTACAGACGAACCTTTTGGACCTTTCCTGGCCCAACTAGCTACCTACAATGCGGCCATGCTAAGTCCAAAAGCCATTGATGAATATGGAAACGACTACGGCCAGCATCCAGCAGGTACAGGGCCTTACAAGCTGAGTGAATGGCAACCCAGTGAACAACTAGTGCTTGAACGTAATGAAGATTATTGGGGCCAGGAACCTTCAACAGAAAAACTCGTTTTTAAGGTAATTCCTGAGGACACTACACGAGTAATGGCTCTTAAAACCGGTGAAGTAGATATAATATCTAACGTTCCTCCCTTCCAGATTGAACAACTTGAAACAGATAAGAATGTTGAAGTAATTCAAACCGAGGGCTTCCGCACCATCTACCTCGGCATGAACGTACAAAAAGCGCCTTTTGATGATATTCGTGTCCGCAAAGCAATAAATCATGCTATTGATCGTGACTCCATTATTAAAAACATCCTACTTGATACAGCTACAAAAGCGGTTGGACCTGAGAACCCAGTTATACCAGGAGCATCAGCCGATCTACCAACTTATGATTATAATCCCGAAAAAGCTAAGGAGCTCTTAGCCGAAGCTGGCTACGCTGATGGTTTGGAAATTGTGTTCCATGCTCCCTTTGGCCGTTACCTTATGGACAAGCAGGTAGCAGAAGCTGTCCAAGCCCAGTTGGCCCAGGTTGGAATCAATGCTAAGCTACAGCACCTAGACTGGTCCATTTACAGTAGTATGTTGCATGAAGGTAAAGAATCTCAACTATTCCTTTTAGGCAAAGGCTCACCTTCAGGCGACCCTGATCTCACCATGTCGCTATCCTTTGGAACAGGAGGCGGTATGAACGATACCTTCTTCTCTGATGAAAAGGCAGACGAGTTGATTGCGAAACAACGTGTTACAGTAGATCTGGAAGAACGTTATCAAATACTCCACGAACTGCAGGTAAGGGTGCAAGAACTTGCTCCTTGGGCACCTCTTTACTATGAAAATCAAATTGTAGCTAAACGAGCCAATGTTACCGGTGAGTTCGTCTGGCCCAATGAGTTTGTGGATCTACGTTTTGCTACCAAGCAATAAGTCATCCGTTTGCAATTAAAAGCGCACCGTTACCCCTGGTGTGTGTATACACATACCAGGGGTAACCTTCAAAACCTTATGCGGGAGGTGGCAATATGTTAAAGTACGTTACACGTCGTTTACTGCTATTGATTCCATTGCTGTTCGTTGTTTCGTTGATAGTCTTTTCCATGGTTCATCTTATGCCAGGCGACCCAGCCGAAATTATAGCTGGAGAAGCCGCCACTCCGGAAGATATCGAAAACGTCCGGCAGAGCCTGGGTTTTGACAAGCCACTGCACGAACAATACTTGACTTGGATGGGTAGGGCTGTTCGAGGGAATTTTGGCACCTCCATCCGAACCGGTCGCCCTGTAGCTCAAGAAATAGGATTTCGGTTTGTAAATACAGTGATTCTCAGTGTTGTTTCCATTGTGTTTTCAACCACTTTAGGGATTGCTGCAGGAATCATTTCTGCCACCAGGCGGTATTCACTCTACGATAATATAACCATGGTAGTAGCATTGGTTGGAATTTCTGTGGCTCCGTTTTACCTGGGCTTGATGCTAATGTTGCTTTTTTCCGTGAAGCTGGGATGGTTTCCTCTCATGGGATTTGAATCATGGGTGAGCATTATCCTGCCAGCTGTAACTTTGGGAGCTCGTCCAGTAGGAATGATTGCCCGCATGACACGATCCAGTATGTTAGAAGTCTTAGGCCAGGATTACATTGTAACTGCGCGGGCACAAGGCATGCCGGAAAGAATAGTTATTTTTAAGCATGCTCTTAGAAACGCACTTACCACTATAGTCACCGTAGTAGGGTTGCAATTTGGCCAACAGCTAGGTGGTGCCATACTCACCGAAACCGTCTTTGCATGGCCTGGCATTGGGCGTCTTGCAGTAGAGTCTATTAATGCACGGGATTTCCCTATTGTACAAGCTTCAGTCCTACTTTTGGCCACATCATTTGTGTTAATAAACCTGGCTGTAGATGTTTTGTATGCTTATGTCAACCCACGAGTTCGTTATAACTAACTAATGAAAGGAGGGTTTTTCGTTGTCTCAGGCACAAACGCAACAAGTTAAACATGAAACAAAACAGCTCTTATTGAGCAGCGCTACTCGTAGGGAAATAGCCCGCCAGTGGTATCGATTTAAAAAGCGCCCAGTGGCCGTAATTGGATTAGTGGTTGTTGTGGGGTATTTCATAATGGCCCTCCTAGCACCATGGATTGCCCCTTATGACTTTGCTACACCTAATTTCGATAAAGTTCTATCACCACCTGGCCCTGGACATTTGTTAGGTACAGATGAGTTAGGCCGAGACATCTTCAGCAGGCTTCTCTACGGTTCCCGGATTTCGCTTATGATTGGCCTATCGGCTATTGTCTTGGCTTCTCTCTTAGGCGTTCCGTTAGGACTGGTAGCCGGGTACTACGGTGGCTGGCTGGACAACCTCATTATGCGCTGCATAGATATACTCATGGCATTCCCTAGAGTGCTTTTATCTATTATGATTGTCAGTATGCTAGGCCCTAGCCTTAGAAATGCCGTTATTGCCGTAGCCGCTCTTACTATTGCCGACTTTGCCCGCTTGACTCGAGGCGAAGTATTGACCATTAAAAACCAAGAATATATTGAAGCCGCTAAGGCTATGGGAGCATCCGACATCTGGATCCTTCTCTGGCATATCCTTCCTAACATCTTATCTCCTTTAACTGTTTGGAGCACCTTAAACATCAGTGTTGCTATTTTATCCGCTGCCTCGCTGGGTTTCCTAGGTTTAGGAGCTCAACCACCGTCGCCCGAATGGGGTGCTATGCTAGCTAAGGGACGAGAGTATATCCTGGTTGCTCCCCATATAACCACCTACACTGGTCTCACCATTCTTGTGCTGGCTCTGGGGCTCAACCTTCTGGGAGACGGCCTTCGTGATGTACTTGATCCAAGGTTAAAAGAATAGCGGCGCCAGTTAATGGAGGTGATAATTTGCAAACGATATTAAAAATCCAAGATCTCTCGGTGGAGTACCATACTTTCGAAGGGAAAGCAAAAGCTGTTAACAACTTAAATCTAGAATTAGGTGAAGGCGAAAGCTTAGGCCTGGTCGGGGAAACAGGAGCAGGAAAAACCACCACTGCCCTCTCAATCCTGCGTTTATTACCACAGCCAGTATCCCATATTGTAAGCGGGGAAATTGAGTTCAAAGGAAAATCTATGTTAACTGCCACCAAAGCAGAATTACAACAAATACGCGGCAACAAAATCTCCATGATATTTCAAAACCCTATGACTTCACTAAACCCAGTATTTACCGTTGGTGAACAAATTGCGGGGATTTTTATGCAACACCAAGATGCCAGCCCAAAAGAAGCTCGAAAGAAAGCCGGTGAAATGCTAGAGGTTGTTGGCATTCCAGCCTACCGGGCCCAAGAATATCCTCATCAGTTCAGCGGTGGTATGCGCCAACGGGTTGGTATCGCTATGGCTCTAGCTTGCCGGCCGGAACTTCTTATTGCTGACGAACCGACTACAGCATTAGATGTAACCATTCAGGCCCAAGTGCTGGCACTTATGAATGATCTCAAGCAGCAATTTAAAATGTCTCTTATCATGATCACACACAATTTAGGTATTGTAGCTGAAATGTGCGACCGAGTAGCTGTAATATACGCCGGTAGCATACTGGAAAGCGGTCCGGTAGAAAGCGTGTTCACCAGACCCTCTCACCCCTATACTCAAGGTCTCTTTGGTTCGTTGCCAGACATCAATAGTAAAGTTGACCGTTTGCAACCCATTGAGGGCATGATGCCTAATCCGTTGAACCTTCCTTCAGGATGTTCCTTTTCCCCCCGTTGCCCCCATGCTTCCCCCATATGTAATAAACAACGCCCCACTTTTACCGAATTAGAAAAGAACCATTTTGTCTCATGCTTTCTGGCCAAAAGGGGGGAAAGTTAACCATGAATAAGAGGCTTATTGATGTTAAGAATCTGAAGAAATACTTTGACGTAGGTGATGGGGCCAAACTCCATGCTATCGATGACGTTTCCTTTAGCATAAACAAGGGGGAAACCTTAGGTCTCGTTGGCGAAAGTGGCTGCGGTAAATCTACAACCGGTCGCGTAATGTTGCGCCTTCTTCCTCCTACCGGTGGCCAAGTTATATTTGAAGGTCAAGATGTCTTAAAGGCAAATGCACAGCAAATGAAACGGTTGCGCCAAAAGATGCAAATGATTTTTCAAGATCCGTACTCATGCTTGAACCCACGTAAAACTGTACGCCAAATTATTGCTGAGCCGCTACTGGTGCAGCGTGTTCTAAAAGGACGAGCCCTGTGGGCAAAAGTAGATGATCTTATGGCCGAAACCGGTATCACTCCTGAGATAGCAGACAAATACCCACATGAGCTCGATGGCGGCCGGCGGCAACGAGTAGGGATAACGCGAGCACTAGCTCTCGAACCCAACTTCATTGTTTGTGACGAACCTGTTTCTGCTTTAGACGTGTCAATCCAGGCTCAGATTATTAACTTGCTAAAAGAGCTGCAAGAAAAGATGGGACTAACTTATCTATTCATTTCCCATGATCTTAGTGTGGTAAAACACATTTCTGACCGCATCCTGGTAATGTATTTGGGATGCATAGTTGAAGAAGCCGATTCCGAAGAGCTCTTTAGAAATCCACAACATCCTTATACCCAAGCCCTACTTTCTGCTATCCCCCAAACTAAGATCGAACAAAGACGCAAACGTATCATCCTTACAGGAGACGTTCCGAGTCCCGTCAATCCGGCCCCGGGATGTCGTTTTGCCAAGCGCTGTTGGCTAACTGAAAAACGCTGTGAGCAAGAAATGCCCGAACTAACAGAATGCGCACCTGGCCATCGGGTTGCTTGCCACTTAATCAATCCACACCAATAATAAAAGAAAGGGTGTTTATATATGCCTGATAGCAACGATATTTATCTGCTTCCGGAAATGACTTGGGTAGAAGCTGAAGAAGCATACAAGCAAGCTAAGCTAGCCATTATACCTGTCGGTTCCCATGAGCAGCACGGTCCTGGAATAAAACTTAAGGTAGACGGTGCTCAGGCCTACGAATTTGCCAAGCTACTGGCCAAAGAGATACATCCTTTAGCCGTAGTTACTCCTCCGGTCAATATAGGGGTTTCCCACCATCATATGGGGTTTCCAGGTACTATAACCTTACGCAATTCTACCTTCATAGCTATTATCGAGGATATTGTAAGCAGCTTGAAACGCCACGGCTTTAAAAAGTTCCTTATTGTCAATACCCATGGCGGTAATGAACCAGCCTGTCTTGTAGCCATAAATGATCTTAGAGAGAAGCTAGATGTAGAGATAGCGTACACTTTGTATGCTGTTCTGGCACCAGAGGTAATGGCTAAAGTTCCAGCTGACAAACGTGGCCATGGAGCTGATCCCGGTTTAGCCGTAGCTTTGTATCTAGATGAAGACCTAGTACACATGGATCGGCTGGAAAAAGGTGTGGAGCATTGGCCGTACACCATGATCGGACCTAGAGACAAGTATCAAGTAAGCTTCCCCTACTATACCCACGAAGTCACCGATAACGGTGCTTTTGGTGACCCATCCACTACTAGTAAAGAATTGGGTAAGGAGATTTGTGATAAGGCCATCGAACGTTTGATTGTGTTTATCCACGATTTTGTGAAGAATGTCTGACCAAACCTTCTTTTCACCCTTTGTTAGTAAGAAAAGAAACGTGAAAGGAAGAAAGCTGTGAGTCTTACAGATATATATAGATACGTTGATAACAATCAGGATAAGCTGCTAGAAGACTTGTTCCGCTTTCTTCGCCAGCCAAGCATCAGTACGCGCAACGAGGGAATGAATGAATGTGCCCAATTACTAGCTGAAGAGATGAAAAAGCTAGGCATTGAGACAAAAATATTTCCCACTAAACGCCATCCCATTATTTTTGGCGAAGTAGGCCCCTCAGAAGGTAAGCCAACGCTGCTGATTTACGGACATTATGACGTTCAACCACCGGAACCACTGGAACTTTGGGATACCGATCCTTTCGAGCCTACTATTAAAAACGGACGTATCTACGCTCGTGGAAGTTCAGATAATAAAGGGCAACTGTTTGCTCATGTAAAAGCCATCGAAGCTTACAAAGCCGTATTTGATAAACTTCCAATCAAGGTAAAGTTTATTTTTGAAGGTGAAGAAGAAATATCCAGTCCCAGTCTGGAGCCATTTGTAGCAGAGCATAAGGATTTATTAAAAGCAGATCTGTTTGTAGTCTCCGATAGCCATATGCATGAAAGCGGACAACCGCTGGTAGTCCTAGGGCTTAAAGGCATGTTATATGTAGAAATCACACTGCGCGCTGCTAACAAAGATCTACATTCCATGCGGGCTGCTGCTGTACCGAGCCCTGTGTGGCGAATGGTGCACTTACTAGCCACTCTTAAAGGAGAAGATGGCCTAGTCAAAATACCAGGCTTTTATGACCATGTACGGCCTCTTCTTCCTGAGGAAATTAAAGCTGCTGAAGTTATTCCCTTCGATAAAAACGCACTCTTGTCCGACCTGGGAATAACATCACTTCTTCAAAACCGCCATGGCGACGACTATTATAAAAACATGATCTTCGAACCTACTTGTAACATCTCGGGTCTAACTGCCGGCTATCAAGAAGAAGGATCGAAAACTATTCTTCCTTGCCAGGCTTCAGCAAAACTGGATCTTAGACTGGTTCCGGATCAAGATCCCGATACAATACTAGGCTTACTAAAAGATCATCTGAACAAAAACGGCTACAGCGATGCTGAAATCACTATTCATGGCGGATTTGAGCCGTCTCGTACCCCAATAACCCACCCTAGTGTTCAACTGGCCAGGGAAGCAGTGGCCGAAGTTTTTGGTAAGGAACCTTATATATATCCAGGTATAGGTGGCGCTGGACCAAACTATGTGTTTGAAAAACACCTGCACGTACCATGCTTAATTATACCCTTCGCAGCTGCAGACCAGAACAACCACGCACCAAATGAAAGCCTAATTTTGGACGGCTACTTCAACGGAATAAAAACGTCGGCAACACTAATCTCTAAACTAGCAGCAAAAAGTACCATGCTCGATGGTTAACAAAACCTGATTCAAACCTATTATGAAAGCTAATCAAAAAAGCTGGCTGCTGCCAGCTTTTTTTGATTATATTATTATACGGGCATCCAGGGCCAGGGCTCCCTGCCTATAAGCACGTACTGGATTAAGATCGATTTCTTTGATGTGAGGGACATCAACTAAGGCTCGTCCAACTCTCACTATTATAGAAGCCAAAGCATCGATGTCTACTTTTTCTTGTCCGCGGGCACCGGTAAGTAGCTGGTACAGCTTAAGCTCACGCAACATAGCATGCGCTTCTTTTTCGCTGATCGGGGCTACCCGGAAAGAGACATCCTTGAGAACCTCAACAAATATCCCGCCAAACCCAGCCATCACTACGGGACCAAACTGCAGATCGCGCATGCCACCAATAATAAGTTCTGTCCCAGCGTCAGCATTCTTAGATACCAGCATACCTTGAATCTCAGCCTGAGGCATGTTAGCTGTGGCCTTAGCTACTATTTCGGAAAAAGCCGATCGCACCTTATGCTCCGAATCGAGATCCACTTTTACTCCGCCCACATCGCTCTTGTGAATAATCTGAGGTGACACTACCTTAAGAACGACAGGATAACCTAGTTTTTCGGCAATAGTAACAGCTTGATCTTGATTCTGGGCTAATTCCGCTGGCACAAAGGGAACATCATATTGCTCTAAAATAGCCCGTGCCTCCGGCTCGGTTATGGCTCGTCGCTGCGTCTGAATTGTTTTAATAATACTGGAAACACCTGTTGGTACTTCGCCCCCAGAAACAGATAAACTTGTTTTTTCCTCGGCCTTTTGTACTAGGTTGGCCCTGCGCACCAGATTTACCATGGCCCGGGCGGCTCGCTCCGGCATGTCAAAGGTGGGAACACCGCATTTCTCCAACGCTTCTCGGGCTGGCTGCACCCAATCGCCAGCGAGATAACAAATGGTTACCGGTTTATTACAAGCGGACACCACCTCTGCCGTGAGTTCTCCCATCTTCTTCGGTTGAAGAAAAGTAGGCGGTACGCTCAGGTGCACTACCCCATCCACACCGGGATCAGCTAGAACACAGCGCAGAGCATCAGCATGCTGCTTCTCATCGGCTGCAGCCGACATATCTACATAGCCTTCGGTATGATCTACTATGGCCATAGGCGGTAATATTTCCTTTAGTTGCTGCTTTGTCTCCGAGCTAAGTTTAGCCAAAGTAATATCTGGCGACAGCCCCAACTCATCCATGGCAATAATCCCTGGCCCGCCGGCTTCAGTTAGTACAACTACCCGATTTCCCTGCGGCAGCGGCTGCATGGAAATAGCCTTGGCTGCATCCAGCAGTTCTTCCACTGTATTTACCCGCAAAATACCGGCTTGCTTAAAAGCTGCTTGGTAAATATTATCAGAACCAGCCAAAGAACCGGTATGGGAAGCCGCTGCCCCCTGCCCGACTTCGCTTCTCCCAACCTTAAGAATTATCACCGGCTTTTCTTGGCAAATGCTCTGTGCCACTTCTAAAAACTGGCGAGCATTATTGATACCTTCCATATACATAGCTATGGCTTTAGTATCGGGATCGTCGCGGTAATACTCCATTACTTCTAGTACATCCACATCAGCCTGATTACCTACGTGGGCCCACTTAGCAAAGCCAATGGGAACCGCCTGATTGGTAGCAAACATCCCAATGGCTGCCCCAAGCGCTCCGCTTTGGGAAATAATACTCATGCCACCCCTTACTTGCCGAATCCCAGCGGCAAAAGAAGTGTCTAAGTTGTTTTTCGTGTTCATTACCCCTATGCAGTTAGGCCCAATAACCCTAATACCTGCTTTACGGGCAATAGCCAACACCCTTTTTTCTAACTCAACTCGCTCCGGCTCTTTGGTCTCGCTAAAACCAGACGCAATGATTACCGCTGCTTTAACATCGCCTCGCCCAGCTGCCTGCTCAAATACCTCCGGTACAGCAAAGGCAGGGACACTCACCACTATCTGTTCCACTACTTCTGGGATCGCAGCTAAATCCGGGAAACACTTAATACCAAAAAGTTCGTCTAGTTTGGGGTTTACCGGATAGACCGATCCACTAAACTGTAAATCCAATAAGTTTCGGACAATCTGGTAACCAGCTTTGCCGGGGTCCGCGGATGCCCCCACAACAGCGACACTTTTAGGGTAAAAGAAATGATCTAATGACTTTGACTTCATGCTTTCGCCTCCTGCGCTAACAATTCCTGATATAGTTGCCGCGCCACTTTTTCCAGTTGAGCAATTTGATCAGCGGAAATGTTGCGGAACCGACCTTGGCGCTTTATATAATCTGTTACCGGGTTTAGTTCCTTTGTTTTTTTTGTAACTTTTAGCCGACCATCTACCACTTCATAAAGAGGCCACAGTCCCGTATCCACTGCCAGGCGGGCAATGTTGACCGTCTCTTTCGGTGGAAAACGCCAGCCAGCAGCACAAGGAGTAAGAACGTGGATATAAACCGGGCCATCGACATCTTTTGCTTTCTTCACCTTCCGGCGAAAATCATCGATGTAGCCAGCAGACGCAGTGGCCAGATAGGGAATGCCCTGGGACCTTAACATAGCAACAATATCTTTCTTGTTTTCTTTCTTACCAGCTGGAGTAGTAGTGGTCCAAGCACC
>JBMNSQ010000026.1:0-17509 GCA_050945275.1 bacterium
GTCAATCTCAGCCCATGTTGGACGGAGTATCATAAACCACACGCCTCCTACCAATGATTACTTCCCAAAGTTGATTCGGTTTCCAACGATCAAATTCCTCCCTTAAATCTCTAAGAACAGATAGTACTAGGAAGGGCTGCCCAATACGGCAGCCCTTCCTAAAACACGCAAACTTATAAAGTTGCTTTGTCACTAAAATACTCTCGCGTCAGTTTGAATATTACCGGCGAGCACCCTAGAAGACCAATTAAGTTTGGGATAGCCATTAAACCATTTAGAGTATCGGCCAAATCCCAAATAGCTTCTAGGCCGCCGACAGCCCCAATGACAAGAAACGGAATAAACAAAATTCTGTAAGCCATACGTATCCTCGGACCTGCTAAATATTCCAGGCACTTTTCACCATAGTACTCCCAACTGAGCATGGTAGAATAGGCAAAGAGTATCAAAGCAAAAGAGACAATATAGGTACCGAATTTTGGAATTGCCTGATTAAAGGACATTGCCGTCAGTGCGGCCCCAGTTTCTCCCGTTTGCCAGCTACCAGTAATAATAATAGATAAGGCGGTTATAGAGCAAACCAAGATGGTATCTACAAACACTTCAAAAATGCCCCATAGTCCTTGCTGGACCGGGTGTTTGACACGAGCTGTAGCATGAACAATAGGAGCACTACCAAGCCCTGCCTCGTTACTAAACACGCCGCGAGCCACACCTTTGTTCATCGCTAGCATAACTGTAGAACCAGCAAAACCGCCAACTGCAGCACTACCAGTAAACGCATTACTAACGATAAGCCCAATTGCTCCCGGTACTTTGCCTAAGTTCATTATGATTAAGATGAGACCCCCAGCGAGATAGAAAATCGCCATAAACGGCACCAGCTTTTCTGTAACCTTAACAATATTCTTTAATCCGCCGATGACAACTACCCCGACTAGCACAGCGACCACTATACCCGATACAATTGTAGGAACACCAAAATATGTGTTCATTACCTGGGAAATTGAATTAGACTGAGTCATGTTGCCAATTCCGAGAGCCGCCACTGCACCAAAAAGAGCAAATATCGAAGCTAGCCACTTAGCGTTAAGTCCTTTTTCAATATACTTAAAGGGCCCACCGATAATCGTACCATCTGGAAGCACGTCTCTATAGTGTACCGCTAACACTGCCTCAGAATACTTGGTGCACATCCCAAAAAAGGCTGATACCCACATCCAAAAAACTGCCCCGGGCCCGCCGGCAGCAATAGCTGTGGCCACACCAGCGATATTTCCTACTCCCACAGTAGCCGCCATAGCTGTAGCCAACGCTTGAAAAGGAGTTACCTCACCGCCTACCCCTTCACCCTTTTCTGTCAACTTTCCAACGGTATTCTTCATGGCATAGCTAAATTTGTTTACCTGCGGCCAGTTCTGCTTCATCGTCAAATAAATCCCTGTGCCTACTAGCAGGATAAGCATCGGTGGTCCCCAAACAAAATTATTTATCGTGGTATTAAGTGCCATCAATCCCTCCATAATCTCTCCTCCTATTCGGGTTATAAGATCTCATGTCATGTGTCAACGCTCCCAGTGAACTTTCCCACACTTGCCAATATTTGCTATATGATTCACCCCCTTAGTTTACATTCGCTTGTTATTTTGTAGTAGGCCCGGGCTATCTTAAAGTCCGGGCCCCTCTTGTTATTGTAAAGCCTCTTCGACCGGCGTGTAAGGTAGTCCCATAAAGTCGGCAACAGCCTTATATGTTATTTTCCCATCTACGACATTTAGCCCTTTGGCTAAGGAAGCATTATCTTGAAGGGCTTTTTTCCAGCCCTTATTAGCTAGTTGCAGAGCATAAGGCAACGTAGCATTGGCCAAAGCAAACGTTGCCGTGCGAGGCACTGCCCCTGGGATATTAGGTACCGAGTAATGAACAACTCCATGTTTAACAAAGGTAGGATTACTATGACTTGTAATGCGATCCATAGTCTCGATAGAGCCACCTTGATCAATGGCCACATCTACCAACACAGATCCTGGAGTCATCGTCCTCACCATATCCTCTTTTACCAACACAGGGGTGCGAGCGCCCGGAATTAAAACAGCACCTACAACGAGATCAGCGTCTTTAACCTGGTTAGCAATATTATATGCATTGGACATCAATGTTTTAACCCGACCTTGGAAAAGATCATCCAATTCTACTAAGCGTTCCGGCTTAATATCTACTATGGTAACATCGGCCCCAAGACCAATAGCTTGGCGAGCCGCATTATAACCCACAGTGCCGCCACCGACCACGACAACCTTGCTCGGAAGAACACCGGGAACGCCAGAGATGAGCACGCCTTTGCCACCGTTTTGCTTTTCTAGATAGTGAATACCTATTTGGATCGACATCCGCCCAGCAATAACGCTCATAGGAACTAACAGTGGTAAAGCACCGTTTGGTAATTGCACTGTTTCAAAGGCCACACTAACGACATTCTTTTGGATCAAGGCGTCTGTTAGCTCTTTTTCCGCTGCTAAGTGTAAGTAGGCAAATAGTATTTGACCTTCCTTCATCAAATCATATTCCGTAGCCAATGGTTCTTTAACCTTAATAATCATATCGGCCGTACTATAAACATCGGTCGCTCTAGCTAATATCTCTGCCCCTGCTTGGACAAACTCGTCATCTGTAATACCGCTGCCAAGCCCTGCTCCCTTTTCTACCAGCACGCGATGGCCAGCACTTTTCATAGCCGCCACACCAGCGGGTGTCATACCAACGCGATATTCGTTATCCTTGATTTCCTTTGGTACACCAATGATCATACAAGTTCCCTCCTTATCTGGATGCTAACTCTAATTAAATACTATTAGGAACCCAATGTTACAATTTCAACACAAATCGAAATACTCCTGCTTATAGATAATGCCCCCTTTCTACTTTCTTACAAAAACTATTAATGCTTACTGAAAAAAAGTATTATGGGTTTTTTCGTAGCCGATGGTCGTAGCTGGACCATGGCCAGGATAAACCATGGTATCTGCTGGTAGCTTAAAAAGATGCTTCTTAATGCCCGCTATCAGATCAACAAAAGACCCGCCAGGGAAATCAGTCCGGCCGATCGACCCTTTGAACAATGCATCACCAGTAAAAACCATGTCTTCTGTAACTAACGAAATACCACCCGGCGTATGGCCAGGTGTTGCTAAGACCTTGAATATAATATCGCCACAAGAAAGTTCTTCATCCCCAATTAGTAATCTGTCGGCAGCTGGTCCGGTCACCGGTTGTGACATCCACTCGGAAAGATTCGTACTGGGCGATACTAGCATCTCAGCGTCAGCTTCGTGTATTAGTATTTCGGCTCCGGTATGTTCCTTAATATAGTTATTGGCTCCAATATGATCTCCGTGTCCATGGGTGTTTATTATATAGCGTAGATTTAGGCCAAGTTCACTGGTAACTGCCATTATTTTTTCACCTTCAGCACCAGGGTCAATCACTACCGCTTCATCACTTAACGAACTGTATACCAAATAACAGTTCGTAAGTATAGCCCCCACTGGAATTCTTTTCACTTTAATACCCAATCTACTTCTCCCTCCTACTTTCTAAAATAAGAGTAACCGGACCATCGTTATGAATCTCCACTAACATTTCAGTACGAAAAACACCAGTGGCCACATAGATTCCGGTTTTTCGTACAGCCTCCACAAATGCTTCATACAAGGGTTCTGCTTCGGCCGGAGACGCCGCTTCTACAAAACTAGGGCGGCGACCTTTTTTGCAATTACCCATTAGCGTAAATTGAGACACAGCTAGGATTTGTCCACCTGTGTCGAGCAATGAGAGATTTAATTTGCCGTCATCGTCCTCAAATATCCGCAGATTTACTATCTTCTCGGCCAAAAAAATGGCATCTTTCTCTGTATCATCAACTGCCACCCCAAGTAGCACAACCAACCCGGCACCAATGGATCCTACTACTTTTTCGTCTACCTTTACCTGACCCTTTTGTACTCGTTGTATAACAGCACGCACATCAGTTCCTCCTCTAAACAGGGGTTACCCGTTCAACACTAAAAACATCACGAATAGCACTCAAGCGGTTTATGATCGCCTTCAGATTATCTAGGTTCTTAATTTCGATCCTTAAGTTGATAATAGTAATCATATCTTTGGTAGTACGAGCGTTCACGGCGCTAATACGAGTTCTCATGTCACCGAGAACATTCATAACATCACTCAGCAGCCCTGGTCTATCCATGGCCGCCAGCTCCACGTCGGCCGAAAAAGAAGCGGCTTGGTTCTGCTGCCAGTTAACTTCGATCAATCGTTCGGGATCACTTAAGAAGGCAACATTAGGACAATTTATTCGGTGGACAGATACCCCACGACCGCGCGTGATGTAGCCAATGATGGGGTCGCCGGGAACAGGATTGCAGCAGTGGGACAATCGCAACATAAGATTATCCATACCCTTTACTTGGACCCCATGGCTTTCGCCCGCTGTCCTGGGACGCGGCTTTATATCCGGTAACTCGACAGTTGTTTCTGTCTCCGGGTTAAGACGGCGATATTCTTCTTTTAGTCGTGTTATTACCTGATTGACGGTTAAGCCACCGTAACCTATAGCAGTAAACAAGTCTTCACTAGTAGATAAAGAAAACCTCTGCAACACGGATTCCAGTGGGCCATCAGTTAATAGCTCATGGGGCTCGTAACCTTGTCTACGGATTTCCTTTTCCAAGTTTTCACGACCACGGGCCATGTTCTCCTCTCGACGTTCTTTTTTAAACCATTGCCGGATCCTGGATTTGGCTTGAGGAGTCCGCACTAGTTTAAGCCAGTCGCGACTGGGTCCATTAGCCAATTTGCTGGTTACTACTTCTACAATATCTCCATTTTGCAACTTATAGTCTAAAGGTACCAAGTGGCCGTTTACTTTCGCCCCAATACAGCGATGCCCTATGTCGGTATGAATACGATAGGCAAAATCAATCGGGCAAGAACCAGCTGGCAGATCAATTACATCGCCTTTTGGTGTAAACACAAACACTTCGTCGGCAAAAAGGTCTATCTTAAGTGTTTCCATAAACTCGCGTGCATCACGAAGATCATGCTGCCATTCTAATAGTTGCCGTAACCAAAACAATTTCTTATCAAATTCATCGGCGGTTTTGCTTCCCTCTTTATAGCGCCAGTGAGCTGCAATTCCATATTCAGCCGTACGATGCATATCCCAAGTGCGAATCTGGATTTCCAAAGGCTCGCCCTCAGGAGCAATCACAGTGGTGTGTAGTGACTGATACATATTAATCTTGGGCATAGCAATGTAGTCTTTGAACCGTCCGGGCACCGGTTTCCATAGGGTATGAATGACGCCCAATGTACCATAACAATCTTTAATACTGTCTACAATAACCCTAATTGCCGTAAGGTCATATATTTCGCGGAAATCCTTACCTTGATCCACCATTTTATGATAAATACTGTACAGATGTTTAGGCCTACCCTGGATTTCAGCTTTAATGTCCACTTCTTCCAGTTTAGTCCTTAACGTTCCAGTAATCTTATTAATATATGTTTCCCGTTCCTGGCGTTTTTTAGCAACCTTTTCTACTAACTCATAATATCTGTCAGGTTCCAGGTAACGAAAAGCAATATCCTCTAGCTCCCACTTAATGCGAAAAATTCCTAAACGATGAGCAAGAGGAGCGTAGACCTCTAATGTCTCTTGGGCAATCTTTTTTTGTTTTCGAACCGGTAGGTACTTTAGAGTCCTCATATTGTGTAACCGATCGGCCAACTTGATCAAAATCACTCTAATATCCCTAGCCATAGCAAAAAACATCTTACGTAGATTCTCTACCTGCTGCTCCTCTTTAGACTTATACTCGATTCGGCTAAGCTTGGTTACACCATCCACTAATAATGTAACTTCTTCACCAAAGCTTTCCTGTATGTCTTCAAGCGTAAACTGGGTGTCTTCGACAACATCATGCAACAGGCTGGCAGCGATAGTAATGGTATCTAGCTCCAGCTCAGCTAAAATAAAAGCAACCCCTAATGGATGTTGAATATAAGGGTCTCCAGAAATACGAAATTGGCCACTATGAGCCCGCTCAGCAAACTCCGAAGCTTTAACGACTAAGGTTAAGTCACCCTTGGGGTTATAACTTCTTAATTTGTTGCATAAATCCTCCAATTTCACGCTCTGTCCCTCTTCCATGCAGTAGGTATTTAAACCAGTCTAACATACTGAGCGATTTTGTGCTAATGATTTGCATTTGCGCCATAAACGAACCAGCGCCCCAGTCAAAATAGCAGGCGAAGCGGTATCAAAAAACTCCACTAGCGACAATGACTTAGCTTTTTCCTTTTGTAACCGGTTAAAAGTTGGTGAAGCCTTTAAGTCTACTTTTCTCTTGCCAGCAGTGGCAGTCAAACAAACGTAGCGTTGTCCCTTGTGCATATGGTTATTAACTAAATTCAACTCAGTTAACACCGTCAATGCTAATTGGACTTTATGGTCTATGTTCCGACCGTCCGGATTTAGGCTTTGGACCAAGCTATTTACCGAAACGCCTTGAGAATTACCTTGCTTCAAAATTAGGTATACCTGAGCCAAAAAATCACGGTCTGGATATTGTTCTATAACAAGGTCTCTAGCTGCCGCCACTTCTTTCTCACCATATTGAAGCAAGATCCGTCCTTCCGACGGAACGTTTGCCAATTCGTCCTTCAGAGCATTTACTTTCTGCGGTGGATGCTTCAAAATTAAATCCCACTGATTATAAAACAAGCTGTCAGAATCTTGTTGCCCTCTCCTGTCCGCTACTTTAGGAGCTGCAGGATCTAATAGGTGACAACAAAGTTCTACTGAGCAAGAACTAGTTCTTACATCCTTAAGGTGCAATTCCATCCCCGAAAGCCCTTGCCAATTGGTTATAACAGGCCGACAAAGAACATCAACCAAACTATTGTTCAGCTCGGTTGCCATATCCCCTAGTCCAAAACCAACAGCAGGTAACATCAGCCTCGCCTGGGTTAATTCCAAGCGCAAGTGAGCACCTTGGTTCCCTATTTGGCGTATGCGCTCTGCTTGAACACCGCGAACCATTAATACTGGCTCCGGATTACCATAACCAAAAGGAGCCATTAATTTCAATTCGTGGGCTAAGGACATATCTAGCTCGCGAAATGGTACTTCTAGGTCCACGCGGCGGGAAACAATACAGTCCTCCTTACACAAAGCATTGTTAGCCATGTTAATAAAAGCTTGCCGAAAAGTTGTTAGCTGTTCTTTTTCCACATTAAATCCGGCGGCCAAACGGTGGCCACCAAAGGACTTCAAATGGGTTTGGCAAGCCCCAAGGGCATCAAACAAAGAAAATCCTGCAACGCTTCGACCCGATCCTTTGCCTTCCTCCCCCGATAGCGATATAACTAAAGCTGGCCGTTGCCATCTGTCCACCAACCGCGATGCCACTATACCAATTACTCCTGGATGCCAGCCTTCACCGGCTACTACCAATGCCATGTCACTATCTAGGTCAGCTTCCTGTTCAACTTGAGCTTCGGCCTCGGCCAAAACATCGGCTTCTATTTGTTGACGCTTTCTGTTTTCGGTGTCAAGTTCGATTGCTAACTCATAAGCCTCGGCTTTATCCTCAGTAATAAGAAGTTGTACTCCCTTATCAGCGCTACCTAGCCGGCCTGTAGCGTTAAGCCGTGGTGCTAAACGAAAGCTGACAGAGCCAGCCTTAAGTGTCTGGCGATCCAGCCCTGCTACTTCGCACAAAGCCCTTAGGCCTATAAAGCTGCTGTTGGCCAACGCCTTTAATCCTTCAGCAACGATAACACGGTTTTCTCCCACAAGAGGTACCACATCGGCTACCGTACCTAAAGCGGCTAACTCTAACCACCGCCGGTCCAAATCATCGTGCAAAGCCCAAGCCAATTTCATTGCTACTGCGGATCCAGCTAAATCACTAAATACGTGTTGGTTAGATTCTATCTTGGGGTTAATAATGGAATAAGCGGGGGGAAGAACCGATGGTGGCAGATGATGATCACAAACAATAACATCCACGCCTTGGTTCTTGGCCCATTGTAATTCAGTTGCGCTAGAAATACCACAATCCACGGTTATAATCACTTTAGCCCCATTTTGTATAAGATCCGACAGTCCAACTTGACTAACGCCATAACCCTCTGTCAAACGTTTTGGCAACCGGTAGATAACATCTAAACCACGCGCCTTAAGGGCCAACATCAAGAGAGCTGTACTGGTTATTCCATCTACGTCATAATCACCAAATATGCCCACCCGCTCTTTGCGCTGACTAGCCAGATGTAGTCGATCTACAGCGGCTGTCATACCGTCTAACGAAAAAGGAGTTTGAAGATGCGACAGTTCAGGCTTTAAGAAACGCTTGGCCGCGTATTCACTGTCGTAGCCTCGCTGAACCAACAAAGTCGCTAACAAAGGAGAAATTCCTAAACTTACACATAAAGATTCCACCACATCTTTTTCCGGTGGCACGGCTATTTCCCAACGTCTCATCAATTGGTTTGACCTTCTTGATCCTGAGCTGGTGTATCCTTCTTGTTTGGAGTTTGGCTTTTTTGCTGTAGGCGCTCTAGCTCTGATTCCAGTTGCTGTATCCGTTGGGCCGCTTCTCTCAAATCACGCTTTTGCTTTATTAATCCGAGAGTACCAAGCAAGAACACCGCTACCGCCCCCAAAGCGGCAGATCCAAGTATAATCAAAACCAAAGACGTTTCAAATCGCCAAGCCAAAAAGGACACAGCTACCGCTATGGCATTTTGAACAGCAAAAACAGCTATTAATAAAGCACAAATCAAAGCTAGTACCAGCTTAAACAAATAAGACCCCTCCCCGTTATGTCGGTGAGAGGTTTATTCGTCACTTATTGCAATTATTCCTGCTAACTACTCTGCGTCGACGCAGTTCCTGATGCACCACCTTGGCTAGTACCCCTGGCTCTAATTCCTTAACAATATAGAGCTGCCCACCGCTTCGACGACACAACTCTTCCATGAACGTTTGGTTAGGATTAAGACCAATACATACAAATTGCGACAGTAAACCTTTGAGCTTCTCTGCTTGTTCTAAGGCATCTGAACTAGCATCGTTACCTTTTAACGGCACTGTAGGAATGCCGTCAGTAATTAGTACCACCAAGGGCTTTTGCACTCGGCGCTGCATCAAGAAAGTATGTGTTTCGGCGAGGGCCTTAGCCATCGGTGTTAATCCGGTAGCTTTTAGTGCCAATAGTTGAGCTTGAATTTTAGCCAAAGAGCTAGTAAACATTGGCGGAACCAAAACCTCATCCTCTTGAAAAGCAATAACAGCTACTTTACCCCGCGTAGCCAGTACTAGATGCTGAGCTAACATCCGAGCGGCCCGAAGCCGATCACCAGCCATAGAGGCGCTACAATCAACTACTAGAAGAATACTGAACGTTCGGCGCTCAAGGGGCTTGCTGTAAAGAAGGTCGCTCTGTCCAATAGTACCCGGAGGTATATGACCACCAACCCAACGACAACCTGCTCGGGCAACTGTGGCAGCTAAGTTCAATCTTCCTTCGGGGGTGTAAGGAGCAACCTCTTTCTTTTCTCGCAGTCTTTTCCAACCAATCCCCGGTTTTGTTGAAATTCTAGCATGTGAATGACTACCACTTAAGGGAAAGTGACGCAAAAAGCGTCGCAATCTGCTTTCAAGTTCCGGGAGATGCCTAGCAAACACCCCTAACAAGGATTGTCCTTTATCGGTTAGCATCCAACGACCACGCTTTCTTTTAATAAAGCCTTTGCTTTTAAGAATCTCTAACGTATGATCCAAGTCCCCCCACCGTTTTCGATGTTCGTCTTTGGGTTCGAAGGGAAATTGCCGCAGCAATTGCAGCAGCTCTGCTGGAGGCATAGTCTTTGTCGCTAGTTGATGAGCTTCCTTTAATTCCGCACCGCCGTAGGCGCCGCTGGGTTTGGCATCGGATGATTTCGTATCCTCACGAAGAAGTGAGTCACTGTCGGATGAATAAGCCGATAAATCTGCTTTCGAACCTGTTGATTGATGCAAATCGAGACTAACCCGCTCTACTTTCCTAATTTCCAGTCCTTGTTCGACCACTTCTTCCTCTACGGCTGCCACTATGGGTATTAACAAAGGCACCTGATCAAAGTTTAGTTCTGCTGCTAAATGAACATGATTGGCATGGGCTCTTCTCAAAGAGGCTTTACGGCCAAAAGTTAAGCTGCCGGTGAGTCGGCCGCCACCAGTGGCAGTCTGAATGTCCATGCGATCAAGAATAGCTGTGCTGGCAACACCTTGTTCCTTATTCACGGCATTCATTATTGCTCCAGCTAAGGCCCGGTGATCTACCCTTCCTACCTGGTGAAAAACATCTACATGATAAATTTCATTAGATTTGTGGCGCCCATAAAAAACTTGACCGGCGTCAGCTCCAACAACTCTTACCTCTTCCGGTTTATCGATTGATACCACATGCACCCGCCGACTAATTACCGTGCTTTCACCTAAGCGTACACCCTCACTATTAGCCAACGCATGGACAAGTTGCTGCCCTAATTCCTTTGTTTTAGTGTTTAGAGCCATCGGTCACCTCTCCCACGGCAACAGCATCGGCAACTTCTAACTCAAAAAGAGGCCGCGCCGTTGATGGAGGAGTCACTAGGGGCATATCTAGCGGGTTACTCATTTTAGGTACAGAGGACTGCTTGGTACGAACACGTTTACCCTGCCCCAGATTGGCCACTTTACTCTTACCTTCACTCGATTGAAAAACATCACGCCGTCGGCCCATTAACTGACTACACCACGTTACTACCCTTTCCCACCAGCCCACCCGTTGATTTTTCATTGAAGAAGAACTCTTACCAGCTGACAATGGTTGGTCTTGTTCCAACAAGGCAGAAGTAGCGCCGCTAGCGGCTGCCCAAGCTGGACTTTCCAGCAGATTTCGTTCACGCTGTAAATCCTGAAGAACTGTCTCTAGTTGTTCCGGGTTTAAGCGGTGTCTGAGCGCCGCTGGAGCTACCATCAATACATCATCCCATGTTACCTCATAACCACCACGTCGAGCAGTAGCCAACACAGCCCCGGTTTTAACCGCTTCTAAAGCTCGCAAACTTTCAAGATTATGATTGAGGTAAATCTCAGCCAAAGATTCCAAAATGACATCCGGTATTTCAATTATCGGTACACGGCTAGCCATTTCTACCAATCGCTGACTCAATCTATCGTCAGCTTTTTGCTCTCGGTCAAAACGCACCGAGGATTGATCGGGATTCAAAATTTCCAATAACGACGCCACCTCCCTGGGACGACCCATATGGACCATAAAGTCGAAGCGGTCGGACAACTGACGCCTTATGTCTGCTAAAGAACCCGGATCCTCGTCTGGATTAGAGGCAGCCCATATACTCGCTCGTAAAGGAAGCGAAACCGTGGGCAAGCCATTTTCCTCAATTTGCACGCGTCCGGGTTTTGTCCCCATAGCGTCAAGTAAAATATCTGTGAGTTCAGGAGCAGTATCAGCCAGTCGATTTATTTCATCCACCAACACTATACCCCGATGAGCCCTGGGCAATATTCCCGGAAGTAGAGCTGCTTCAGGATGATCGACATTAGTCAACTGCTTTAGATCCAATGAACCTACCACGGTTCCAATTTTGGCCGAATGCGATATTTCAAGGTAAGGAGTGTTTACTTTCTCTCTTTCTAACGTTGCTTTCTCCTCTGCTGTTAGGTAGCTATGACTCGGACAGTGAGGATTTCCTGGATCACAGTTAAACTGGCAATCTTTTATACGAACCACCGTAGGTAAAATTGAGCGGGCGGACCGTAAAATGGTGGTCTTACCCGTTCCGCGCAAACCTTCCGCATGCAGATGTACCGGCATGCCAGCAGCCAAACCAATAACACCTAGCTCGGTAAAAAAGAATAGCTCCTTGTTCCCTTCATGTCGAACTAAAGAAGTGTAGGAACGCACGGTAGTCCATCCTCTCCTTCACAAACAGCATCTAGTGCCACTAGTTTACCCCAAAGAAGTGGCCTTGATGCCGGAATAAAAAAGTCCCCTTTGAGTCCTGAGCTTTTGTTATTTCAAGCGTCTACTCAAAGGGGAGCATATCAGGCGAGTGTTTTTTTCTCTTTACGGGGCTTTTTATGCATTTGTAAACTTAAGCTTTCTTTTGCAAAAGATACCACAGCGGTGATGCGATAAGAATAGATGAATAGGTGCCAGCTAAAAGTCCGATAAAGAGCGCCAGCGCGAATACTTTAGTAGTTTCGCCCCCGAAAATAAGCAGAGCCACTACTGCGAACAAAGTAGTTAAAGATGTATTTATAGACCTAGTTAGCGTCTCCAGAATGCTTCTATTTACCAATTGTTTTAGAGTTTCCTTCTTACTGGTTTTTGCATTCTCCCGAATACGGTCAAATATTACAATAGTATCGTTAATAGAGTAGCCTACAATAGTCAAGATAGCAGCAATAAAAGTACTGTCAATTTCTATTTGTAACAAAGCAAAGATGCTGATCGTAACTAAAACATCGTGTATAAGGGCTATTACACCAGCGATAGCATACTTTATCTCAAACCGTAGGGCAATATAAATCAGCATTAAAACAGCGGAAATACCAAGAGCCAATAAGGCATTATTTCTAAGCTCCGAACTGATAACGGCACCAACCTTTTCAATGCGGAGCACGTCATAAGGACCTACTTCGTCTTCAAATGCCGTCAAGACATCGCGCTGCATCTCATCACTGAGTTCCTTGGTGCGAATAAGCAATGTTTCATTGCCTGTTTCTTGTAAGGTGCTTTTTTCTAAATCAAAGTTAGCTAGTACTAAGCGCACTTGTTCCATAGAAGCTGACTGTTCAAACTGTAGCTGCAACAAAGTACCACCTTGAAAGTCAATGCCAGGGTTCAAGCCACCATACAGCAAAAGAGCTACCAAACCGATGGCAATAGCTGCACCGGACAAACCAAACCCTACTTTGCGTTTGCCCACCAAATCCAATGTTGACCTTATCGTTCTTCCTGTCCTTACATCAACAGGCAGCCCAATGTTTACCACTAGACGTAGAAGATATTTAGTAACAACCACCGCGCTCACCATACTGGCAATAATACCGACACCTAAAGTAATAGCAAACCCGCGAATAGGTCCAGTGCCAAGATAGTACAAAACAGCAGCCGCAATTAAAGTAGTCACATTGGAGTCGATAACGGTAGCCATAGCTCTGGTAAAACCGGCCTCTACCGCCGACCTGATAGTCTTGCCGCTCTTACGCTCCTCCTTAATTCTCTCGAAAATAATAACATTAGTATCTACGGCCATGCCAATTGAGAGAATAAAACCGGCAATACCAGGTAATGTGAGGGTCGCCCGCAAGGCAGCCAACACTAACAGAACCAGCAATACATATACCGACAAAGCAAAGTCAGCTACTAACCCAAAGACACCATAATAGAGCATCATAAAGATCAACACTGCCACTATGCCAATCATAAAAGCTCGCTTGCTTTTTTCGATAGAATCTTGTCCCAAAGTCGGTCCAACTGTACGGTTCTCGATGATTTCTACCTTAACAGGTAGTGCACCCGAACGCAGAGCAATAGCGTAACGTTGAGCTTCTTCGGCCGATTCAATGCCATTGATAACAGCTTTGCCATCGCGAATGACATCTCTTACTACCGGGGCAGTTACTACCTGCTTGTCCAGCAAAATAAAGAGCGGCTGACCTACATTAGTTTCGGTGGCAGCAGCAAATCGTTTGCTTCCTTCAGCATTAAACTCCAATGACACTACTGGTTTGTTTTCCTGATCATAGACAAAACGAGCATCTTTTAGATCCTTCCCCGTTAACCAAACCTGTCCATTTTGGTCGGCAAACTCAAGATCAGCTGTCATTTTAATCACTCGTACGGCTTCTTCTGAATCCTTAAGACCGGGAAGTTCTACAATAATACGGTGAGACCCTTCCGGTATAATCAGCGGTTCGGTAACACCAAACTGGTTAATGCGATCGTTAATAATCCGCATAACGCCCTGGCGAGATTGTTCATCCACTTTGGCCTCTGGCGTATCTACCAAATTAAGCACCAAATGAGTACCGCCTCTTAGATCCAGACCTAGTCTGATATTATTTTTCACGGGGTTAACCGCCCCCAGCCCTAGCAAAGTTACTAGGACCACAACCAGTAGCAATTTCGATCCGTTGGCCCACTTCAATACCGTTTCCTCCTTTTCCCCGAGTACCGGCCTAAGCACGAGCTACGCCAGCCACACCTGGCAGCACCTTCTTTATCGTCCACCATATTATAGTGATGACGCTAACTCATTGTCAATTGACGATCTAAGATTAAGCACAATGCCTTTTCCTAAATGTACTTTGATCTATGTACATAAGATAAATATCACGATTCGCCCCTCCAAAGCGATGCCTATTCTTAAGAACCGCCTCTTTTTTGAACCCGATGCCAAGATAGCAGCGTATGGCTCGCGTATTGTATTGGTATACCCGAAGATATATTTTATTTAGTCTTAGATTAGTAAAGGCTATCTCTAACGTTAACTTTATTGCTTGCGTACCAAATCCCATTCCCCGGCAATTTGGGTCGCCAATACATATTTTAAGTTCCGCTTCTCTAAGTCGCCAACTTATTTGGGTTAGTTCTACTTCCCCAATAAACCCATACCTTTTGGTTTCAATAGCCCACAACCGATTATTGGTTTGTCCCATTAAAGCTAAACAACGTTCGCGGTATGTAAGGCCGCTGCTGTCTTCATCAAAACCGAAAAAATAACCGATCTCAGCGTCTTGATCCCAATCTTTCATGTGCTGAAGATCGCTTTCTAATAATGGTCTTAAATATATATCTTCTTGCTCTGCATTTGGCACTGCCTCTTCCTCCTATCTCTTCATGGGACAGAAATACCCTAAGATATTCGGGCAGCGCCTTTACATTTCCTCTCGGTAAATTGAACCAAACGCTTATAACAAGTGCCATTTTCTCAGTCTAACCAACAAAGGGCGATAAATCCGCCATATCAAAGTGGTGACTAATGATTGGGCCGGCACACTTGTTACCGCCTCAAGACTAACACAACCAAGCAATTCATCTTCAACCAACACTTGAACCTCACCAATTTTTTCCCCACGGCTTATCGGAGCTTTTAAGTTAAGAGCAAGGTGCCATACAACCTTCACCTGCTGCGCAAGCTTCTTAGGTACTACGACATAAAGATCGGATGCTGACCGGGCGGTCAGCACAGATAGCAATCCCCCCTGTAACGGAAATTTCGTTATCTGCCCGACTGAAACTGGCTTAAGGAGTTGACTAGTAGTAAAGCCATAATCTAATAAAACAGCGGCATCACTCCATCGATCATCACTATGAAGCACTACTACCACCAGTTGCCTCCCTCCCCTGCTGGCGGATGCCACCAAACACTGACCAGCTGCCTGAGTGGTGCCGGTCTTGACACCATCACAACCGCTATAGCTCCACAATAATCGGTTGGTATTAAAAAATGATCTTGTCTCATACGGTTTTTCTGGCTGTTTTTCTTGGGTACGTACCATTTCCTGAAACTTACTGTTGCGAAGAGCATAGCGAGCAATAATTCCCAAATCGTAAGCCGAAGTATAGTGATCGGGGTCCGTTAAACCGTGAGGGTTGACAAAATGAGTATCCCATGCCCCCACAGCCCTGGCCTTCCTATTTTGCAACCTAGAAAATCCAGCTTCGTTGTTCGCTAAATGCTCAGCAATAGCTACGCAAGCGTCATTTCCTGACTCTAACAATGCACCCCAAATTAACTCTTCCAGTACTATCTTGTCGCCCGGTCGTAAATAAATAGAAGATCCCTCCGTATAGCCAGCGCTCGGGCTTACAACAATCTCATCTCTAAGCCGGCCACTTTCTAAAGCGACAATAGCAGTTAAAATCTTAGTGGTACTAGCCGGTGGACGCTGTTGATATGGTTGCTTGGCGTAAAGAATGCTGCCAGTCCGGGCATCTAGGACCACAGCAGCATCGGCAGTGATTTCTGGCAAACCGCTACACAAGCCTTGGGGTACAAACAAAATAAGCGAAAAAAGAATCACTGCTACAGTTACTATTTTTGACTGTCTACGCATTAGCCAGCCCCCTAAAGGTTAGCTCCTAATATTCCACCACATAATCCCAGCACTATGGCTGGCAGCAACTGCCAAACTATTATCCCTGATGCTCCAACAGATGGCGAAAAAAATAAGGAACCCATAACCGAAATAATTGCCATAAAGGCCAAGCCAGCGCCTAATCCGTGTAACCAGCCTGATCTATTAACCCTGCGTCCGGCCACCAAGCCTGCTATTAAGACACCGAGATACTGCGCTGCTTGGGCCAGGGTAGGTAATTTGGTTTCAACTTCACTACGTACACTAATAACTACAGTGGTCAAGAAAGCCAAAATAACATAAATCACAACGGCCCATAGAACTGCTTTAAAAACTGCGAGCAAAGAAAACACTGAGCTTCCTTCCACCTGTCTTCTCGGAACTTTTACCATTTTTATCACCTCGCGTTTACTTCTCATGGTAATGTACGCGAGCACTAAAAGCAGCATGACAAAAGACAAGCAAAAAACAGGCAGTTACGCCTGTTTTTGTCTAATTAGTTCTTTGATTGGCTGGCTTGGTCTACTTTATCAGCCCATCCTAAACTGCTTCCTCTTCCGCCTTAGCACCTTTAGTCTTGGCTTCTTTAACCACATACCCTACCGCCTCGCGATTAAACTTGAGCTCTAAATTGTCGGCAACTTTAAGCCTAACCACGTGTTCTTTAACATCGGTAAGAGTACCATGGATACCGCCAATGGTGACAATCTTATCCCCTTTTCTTAATGCTCCCAGCATGTTCTGGCGTTCCTTACGTTGCTTTTGCTGCGGCCGAATAAGAAAGAAATAAAAAATAGCAAAAAAGATTATCATGGGCAGTAGACCGGCAATTTGTTGTGGCACCAAAATCCCTCCCTGGACTATCTTACTAGTGTTTCGCCAAAAATGGAAGAAATCCTCTTAGAAACAAGATATTTTTTCCTTTTCTTGCTCCATCATTTTATATTTCCCCAAAAATGCTTCCTTAGCCTCGGTAAATCGATCTTCCTCTATCGAAGATCGGATTTCGCCCATAAGGTGAACTAGAAAATACAGGTTGTGATACGTAGTAAGACGAATTCCCAATACTTCATTTGCTTTTATCAGATGTCTAATATAAGCTCGCGAATAATTCCGGCAAACGTAGCAATCGCAATCTATGTCCAGCGGTCCAAAATCACGAGCGTAGGTCGCGTTTCTTACAACAAGTTTACCCTGACGCGTGAAGACAGTGCCATTTCGAGCTATCCGTGTCGGCAACACACAATCGAACATGTCTACTCCCCGCTGTACCCCCTCCCATAAACAGTCGGGGCTCCCCAC
>JBMNSQ010000027.1:0-16822 GCA_050945275.1 bacterium
ACATATCAAGGCTACGGTAAATCAAGCAGGTGATTGGCTACAAGCACGGATGCCGGCTCTGACGGGGCCGCAATCGGGACGCCTATGGATAAAGCAAGTCCTTAGAGGAATTACTGAAGCCGGACTGGTGTCTTAATAATTACCATCAACTATTTTTATGGGTGTCTTGCCTACTAGATCTTGACACAGACAATAGTCGACTCCATATTGACAGGTAGTTGTCACTATGCTATGATAAGCCAAACTTATTATAAGCGAACCTCATCTCTCTAGAGGTGGGGTAGAGGTTGCGGTGGTCATGAGTAGCCTGGCTAAGCAGGGCAGCTATGACGCCAGGGGAAAGGGAACGTCGCCGAAGTGGCATGATGCGCACTGCATCTGCTGCTGGGACTGAACCGAACAGGTTCAGGACTGTCACCGGCCAGACCGTGCTTGACCGGTGGAGCGCTATCTCACGGAAAGGGGGATATTGGGGGATGTTATTATCCCATTTTGCTAAAACCTGCTTCCTGGCTTTTTGATGACATCCCATAAGGGATACATTATGCAAGGAGGCAGATTTATTTATGAGTTTATTTAAAGGCACGGCACAAATTAACAGCCAAGGCCATCTTGAAATTGGAGGCGTAAGTGCACTAGAATTAGCCAGTCGCTATGGCACCCCGCTTTATGTAATGGATGAAGCTTTAATCCGGCAAAACTGCCGTAGTTGGAAGCAAGCAGTGGGAAACCACGGCATGGTTGCTTATGCAGCTAAGGCTTTTTGTACTTTAGCCATGTGCCGTTTAGCCGATCAAGAAGGTTTATTGCTAGATGTGGTATCCGGTGGCGAACTAACTACCGCTTTAGCCGCCTCTTTTCCGCCGGAGCGCATTTGCTTTAACGGCAATAATAAAAGTATGGAAGAATTAGAACTAGCCGTTCAAAGTAAAGTTGGCCATGTTATTGTCGACAATTTCCTTGAACTGGAAAGGTTAAACAAGATAGCAGCTCAGTTCAAGCGGACAGTGGACATCTTTTTACGTATCTGTCCTGGCATTGAAGCCCATACTCATGAATATACCCAAACAGGTCAGGTTGACTCAAAATTTGGTTTTTCCCTGGAGAATGGACAGGCCCTGGCAGCTGTCGAAGCCGCTTTAGCTAAGCGTCATTTACGACTCCGCGGCGTGCAGTGCCATATAGGGTCGCAAATCTTTGCCCTGGAAGGTTTCGCCGCTACCGCCCATACCATGATTAGATTCCTGGCTTCCATTAGGAAAAAAACAGGTGTCGCACTTGGCATACTTGATTTAGGCGGTGGTTTGGGAATTAGTTATTTACCGGAAGATAAACCGGCTGAAATTAACGATTTGGTGCAAACTACCATTCAGGCCGTGCATAATGCCTGCGATGTTAACAACTATCCGGTACCACAACTGGTATTTGAACCAGGCCGCTCTATTGTCGGTCCGGCAGGTTGGACCCTATACAATGTTGGTGCTCGCAAGGAAATCCCCGGCGTGCGCACCTATGTGTCTGTAGACGGCGGTATGGGAGACAATCCACGCCCGGCCCTATACGGCTCTGAGTATAGTGCTGTGGTAGCCAACAAAGCTAATGCTCGAGCTGAAGAAACTGTTACTATTGCTGGCAAATGCTGCGAATCAGGCGATATTTTAATTAAGGATATTGCTTTGCCGAAACTTGAACCAGGAGATATTTTAGCTATACCTAGTACCGGCGCTTACCAATTCTCTATGGCCAGCAATTATAATCGTTTATGCCGACCGGCAGTAGTGTTTGTGCTAGGCGGTGAAGCCTACACAGTAGTGAGGCGAGAGACTGTCTCTGACATACTGCGCAACGATATCATTCCCGATGCTTGGAAGGAACATGAGAGTAAATTGCGCGTAGCCCGCTAATTGTCGATGGTTTGGTTTTCTTGACATTAAGCTGAGGTCATGTTAACATTGACATCCTAGGATAACTAATAAATAATTGTGCGTAGGCTAGGTGACCGCGAGCATAGTGCTGTAAAGCCATGTTCGAGGAAAGTCCGGGCTCCATAGGGCAGGGTGCTGGTTAACAACCAGTGGGGGCAACCCTAAGGATAGTGCCACAGAAATAAAACCGCCGCCCGAGCGCGGTAAGGATGCAACGGTGAGGTAAGAGCTCACCAGCGGTTAGGTGACTAACCGGCTAGGTAAACCCCACCCGGAGCAAGACCTGGTAGGAGAAGGATGACGCTGCCCGCCGATTTCTCGGGTAGGTCGCAAGAGACGCTAGGTAACTAGCGTCCTAGACAGATGGTCACCCACGACAGAACCCGGCTTACAGGCCTGCGCACAAAAAAGACGACGGCTTATGCCGTCTTTTTTATTCCGCCGCTTAAGCCTTCTTTAGATAGCCATCCAAAGCCTGATTGGCTAGTTCATCAGCACGGGTATTTTTGCTTCGCGGCACATAAGTAAAAGAAACCTGCCCCAATGATCGGACCATGTTTCGGGCATCGTTGTACAGCGGGACCAAATTTGGATGCCTTACACGATACTCCCCGTTCATTTGCTTTATCATAAGCTGTGAATCCCCGTATATTAGCACTTCCTTAGCATTAAGGCGGACTGCTTCTTGCAAGCCCCGTAGCAAAGCACGATATTCAGCTACGTTATTAGTGGTTTCCCCAATGTACTCGCTTAGCTCAACTAACACCGTCCCGTTTTCATCGGTTATTACTATCCCGACTGCCGCCGGTCCAGGATTACCGCGGGAAGCGCCATCTGTATGTACGATAACCTTCATGTTGTCACTCACTCCCATAGCTGATCGGCGGAGCAATGTAGCTCTGTACTTTTACCCCGCGGTCCGTCAATTTGGCTGTTAAGTAATTTTTCAGCGCGAGTACAACTGGGTTCTCTGTTCCAGCATGGCCAGCGTCGACTAAAGATAGGCCCAGTAGATCCGCTTCCATCGCATCATGGTATTTTACATCACCTGTCACCAAGACATCGGCCCCGACAAAATGGGCTCGGCCCACCAATGATGAGCCGCTTCCCCCGCAAACTGCAACCTTATGGATAGGCTTGTTCTTATCGCCGGTAACAGTTACTATAGGAAGTTCCAGTGCCTCTTTTATCCTCTGACATAAGTCGACTAAAGTTATTTTTTTCGGCAGAGTACCGACCCTACCCAAACCATAAACTTGTCCTTCTCTAACCAAAGGGTAGACGTCGTAGGCCACTTCTTCGTAAGGATGGGCAGCCAACATACGGTTAATGGATAAGCCCAAATGTTCCTCGGCGACAATAGTCTCCAATCGCAATTCATCTACACATTGGGTTACTCCTGGCTGGCCAATGTGGGGATTAGTACCCGGAAACGGTAAGAAGGTGCCTTTGCCCGCCACCTGAAAAGTACAGTGACTATAATTACCAATCCAGCCGGCCCCGGCCGCAGCTAAAGCTTGCCGGACATTTCCCACGTGAGATGGAGGAACAAAAGTAACTATTTTATAAAGTTTTTGTCTTTGCCCTGGTACTAAAACTTCGGTGTCGGTAAGTCCTAACTTATTAGCTAGCACTTGTGACGTTCCTTGGGGAGCATTATCCAAATTAGTATGGGCCGTATAAACATTAACTCCGGCTTCTAGAAATTGTGCTATCAATCGCTCGGCTGGCACATCCAGCCGTAGACGCTTTAGCGGACGAAACAGAAGCGGATGATGCGTTATGAGAAGCTCCGCCTGTAGCCGTTTGGCCTCAGCTAAAGCTCCTGGTGAAGGATCCAGCGACACTAACACCGTGGTCACATCAGACCGACTATCCCCTACTTGCCAACCTACATTATCCCAATCCTCAGCTAAACGTTTGGGAGCTAGCTCCTCAATTAGGCTCGTTACATAACTGGCTTTCACAGCCATGTAGTATCTCCCTCCACACACTAATCCTTCGGTCAGCCAACTGCTGCCTTATCCGGGCTAATTTACTACCGGAAGCACCAGCTTCAAGATATATTCGCTCTTCCTGGCTGATTCTATGTGCCAAGTATGCTGCCAGTAGCGGATCTGATTTAGCCACCAAACACGGGCCGACCTCCAATAGTTCTGACGAACACGAAATCATATCTCCGGCTGTCGCCTGCATAATTACATAAAAACGCTGCCCTTCCTGCACCAAAACCTCATCGGTTAACCTCAGTCCCAACTTATTTAGATGACCGCGCAATCGGCCCGGGTTTTGCATAGGCTGAAGCAAAAACTGCTCGGTATCTGCTACAACTGTTGGTGTCGTCGTCAGTATTTTAAAAATGGTCTCTGGCCCCATACCGGCGATTATAATGGTGGAAGCCTCCCCCGGGGCCAGTACCGCCAAACCTGAACCCAAACGCAGGGAGATCCTATCTTCTAACCCGGCAGCAATAACGGCCTGCCGGGCTTTAGCTAAACTACCGGAACTTACATCTGAAGCTATGACCTGATCCACTCGCCCCGATTGCACCAAATGTATCGGTAAATAAGCGTGGTCGGTGCCAATGTCAGCCACAGCCGCCCCTGGTGGTACCATTGCCGCTATCTGTTTAAGACGTGACGACAATTTAACGGTAGAAGAGAAAATATAAGGCAGGATAGTTCACCTGCCTTAATCCAAAAAGTCTTTTAGCTTCTTACTTCGGCTAGGATGTCGTAGTTTGCGCAAGGCCTTAGCTTCAATTTGACGGATACGTTCACGAGTGACCCCGAAGGTTTGACCAACCTCTTCCAGGGTGCGAGCCCGCCCATCTTCTATTCCGAACCGAAGCCGTAGTACTTTCTTTTCGCGCGGCGTCAGGGTTTCTAGTACGTCCTCCAATTGCTCTCTTAAAAGCGAAAATGAGGCGGCATCGGCCGGTGAAGGCGCTTCTTGATCCTCGATAAAATCACCTAAATGACTATCTTCCTCTTCACCAATGGGAGTCTCCAGCGAAACCGGTTCTTGGGCTATTTTCATGATTTCCCGTACCCGGTCCACACTAATTCCCATTTCCTCAGCGATCTCTTCTGGTAAAGGATCGCGACCCAACTCTTGCAGGAGCTGACGCTGTACCCTAACTAGTCGATTGATTGTTTCCACCATATGCACCGGTATACGGATAGTCCGTGCTTGGTCAGCAATAGCACGGGTAATAGCCTGGCGGATCCACCAAGTGGCGTAGGTACTGAACTTAAAGCCCTTACGGTAGTCAAACTTTTCCACAGCCTTTAAGAGCCCTAAGTTACCTTCCTGTATTAAATCGAGAAACAGCATGCCTCGGCCCACGTAGCGTTTGGCAATACTTACAACTAGACGTAAGTTAGCCTCGGCCAAACGACGTCTAGCTTCCATATCACCAGCTTCGATGCGTTCTGCTAGATCCACTTCTTCCTCGGCAGTGAGGAGTGGAACCCGGCCGATTTCTTTCAGGTACATTCGGACCGGATCGTCAATCGCTACGCCCTCGGGAACCGATAGATCAGCTTCTTCCGACTCCTCCTCTTCTTCCACCAGGGGTTCGACATTGCCGTCATCGTCGATTACTTCTATCCCTGCTTCTGCCAGCACTCCATAGACACGATCAATTTGTTCCGGATCTAATTCGACGTTTTGTAAGGTATCCATGATCTCGGTGTAAGAAACTGTACCGCTCTTTTTGCCTTTCTTCATAAGTTCAGTTAGGCCTTCGATATTTGGTAAGTCGTCATTTTTCGGCATGTCTCGTCCCCCCTTCCTTCCAGCCATCGGCAGAATGTTTTTCCTGGCTTTGTTGTTTTAGTAAGTCCTTTCGGCGGTGTAGCTCAGCGAGCCTACGTATTAAATTCGAGCTATCTTTGTTTTTCCCTGCTGCTTCCGGTGAATTTATTTGCTGCCTGACGGTTTGAATATCTCGCTGGACCCAGGCTAGATGCAAAAATCGCGTATAATCAGCCGCTAATTTTTCAATATCACCAGTCGGTGGGGGCTCAACCGCCAATTTAGCTAGTATAGCGTGAGTCTCTTCGTCCGGCATTACAGCTCTTAACTTAGATAAAGAAAATTCGCTGCCACTTTGTTCAAACAAAGCCAACATGGCTTTTAGTACCATCGCCTGAGGTAACTGGTTCAAGCGATCGATGGGAATCTCGGCAGCAATAACGGGCCTTATTTCAGGATGTGTCAAAAATAACCGGCCTAAGCCCATGAGTACATCCTTTTCCGTCTTACGTGCAACCGGCAATAGCGACAGTCTTCCCTTAGGCCCAGTTGTCTTGGCAGAAAAGGATCCTGGTCGTTTCCCCTCGATCTGCCGCTGAATCTCGGCCCGTAGTGCTTCCTGGCTCAAGCCTAATTTTTCGACCACCTTTTTGGTATACTCTTCCCTTTCCACCAGGTTTTCTATACCTGCTAAATGAGGTATCATCGCTTTTGCTATGGAAAGGCGGCCTTCTAACGTCCCCGTATTATACTCGTCGGTTAGTCGCCGGAAATAATAAACCGGAAGCGGCACTGCTTGCTCCACTAACGTTTGAAAAGCACCAGCTCCAGCACTATGCAAAAAGTCGTCCGGATCCTTTCCTTGCGGCAGTAGCAACACCCGTACCCGGCACCCTGCTTCTCGAATCAATCGCAGCCCGCGCACAGTGGCAGTCTGCCCGGCAGCATCAGCATCATAAGCTATACTAATATTCGTGGTGTAGCGTTTTAGAAGAGCCACCTGTTCGCTGGTTAAAGCCGTGCCCAGTGAGGCTACAGCATAATCAAACCCAAACTGATAACAAGCCAATACATCCAAATAGCCTTCCACAATTAAAACCTTATCTTCCCGCTCGATACCTGATCGTGCCTGGTCTAAAGCGTATAGCAATCGTGCCTTGCGGTAAATGGGCGTCTCCGGGGAATTTAGGTATTTAGGTTGCCCTGGTCCCAAGATGCGTCCACCAAAAGCTACTACCCGTCCTCGAACATCATGAATAGGGAACATTAAGCGGCCCCGAAACCGGTCATAGGCACCTGTTCCCTTAGGTCGGGGTATAGCGAGCCCTGCTTTTACCGCCACCTCCTGACTCACTCCGCGTCGTTTTAAATAGTAAAGTAAACTCTCCCACTCGTTAGGAGCAAAACCAAGGGAAAACCTATCTAAAGTGGCTGTGTCAATGCCTCGCTCAGCGAGATAATCACGAGCCTGGGCCCCAAGCTTACGGTGGCGAAGGCAAGACTGAAAATATTCCTTGGCCATATCGCTGGCATGATATAACGCTTGGCGCTCTACCTGCCGCCTCTCATCAGCTGGACCAGACAGCGGTATCTGTAAATTCGCACGCTGAGCCAACAATCTAACAGCCTCTGGGAAATCTACCGCTTCTTTCTTTTTAATAAACTCAAATACATCCCCTCCTACATTGCAACCAAAGCAGTAAAACATCTGCCGTTCTCGGTTTACGCTAAAAGAGGGTGTATCTTCATTATGAAAAGGACAAAGGCCAACATAGTTCTGGCCTACCTTTTTCAAACGTACATATTCTCCGATGACAGCTGTAATATCAGAAACAGCCCGTACTTCTTCAATAAATTCAGTAGTAAATGTACCGCGGCTCATCTGTCCCACCTACCTGATACTTACTTTTCGTCACATAGGCAGGATTTCCTTCTTGCTATTTTGGGCGCTGTCAATGAAGATTTCATTTTCCCATTATACCCGGTCTAATGGTAAAATATTCTAACGGGTTTGAAACTGCGTATAACTAGGGCACCGAAGGCAATAATCCTTGTCAGGCAAAATAGTATCTAGCTTACTACAACGTAGAGCCACCACACTATCGTAACCGTTCAGAAAGTATTTTTGGGGCTCTAAATACAAACAGTGATCGCCGGCCATAAGTTTGGGAATGGTGCAATCATCACATGGCAAGTTACCTTTTATCCCAATACCAAATTCTATATCAGCAGCCAAACAACGGTAACGAGGCCCGGCCGGACCCTCTGGGGCACTGACACTAATAATCCTGAAAATACAAGCTTCTCTCACCGTCACTCCCCCTTTCGCCTCTACCCTCATCTATGAGCATCTTATGGTATCAGCGATCGGAATATGTCGGGACGACGTTTCAATCCTAGAATAATCCGTTACCGAAAGAACGGGGAAAGAAACAATTTAGAAACTCAGCTTTGGCAAAGCGATCAGTCATGCCTGCAATATAATCGCAAACGGCTCGCTCTATCTGCCCGTTAGCAGTCTTTTTATATTCTAGCGGTAAAAAGTGTGGATAAGCTACAAAATAAGCATATAACTGTTCTATTAAATACCGGGCTTTGGCTTCTTCCTTCTTGGCCTCTGAACCAATATATATGCGATCAAATAAAAAGTCGCGCAGTCGCTCTGTAGCTTGACCTACTTTAGGACTCATCTTGATACAGCATGAATCCCTGCTGGAGTTAATAACATCAGTAACCATTATGTTAATGCGCTGGCTATGAGAGTTTCCTAGTGTTTGTATTATATCAAGCGGTAAATCTTCTACGGCAATAATGTTCGCTCTAAGAGCATCATCAATATCGTGATTAATATAGGCGATACGGTCGGCCAAGCGTACTACCTCCCCCTCTAAGGTGGCTGGTCGCACCGGCCCTGTATGGTGCGCGATGCCATCACGAACCTCGTGGGTTAGATTAAGCCCAGCATCTCCTTCTAAAACGTCTACTACCCGCAAACTTTGGTCGTTGTGATGAAATCCTCCGGGAAACAGCTGATTGAGCGCTTCCTCCCCGGTGTGACCGAAGGGTGTATGTCCCAGGTCATGCCCTAAGGCGATCGCTTCTGCCAAATCTTCGTTTAAGCGTAGCGCCCGTGTAATGGTCCGCGCAATCTGGGCTACCTCTAGAGTATGGGTCAGCCGGGTACGATAATGGTCTCCTTCGGGCGATATGAATACTTGCGTCTTATGTTTGAGACGGCGAAAAGATTTAGAGTGAATAATACGGTCCCGGTCTCGCTGAAAACCGGTGCGCACACTGCATTCTTCCTCGAAACGCATCCGCCCGCGGCTTTTTGCCGCCAAAGTAGCTAGCGGCGACAGTTCACGAGCTTCACGGATCTCGGCCTGCTGGCGAATTAGCACTATCTTTCCCCCCTGGTAGTGGGTATGCGCAAAGCCCGCGCCTGGCGCGGGCTTTTCTCTTTATTTTCTCGGGTTCTTAAGCTCTGCTCGGGCCGCCGCCAACCGTGCTACTGGCACTCTAAACGGTGAACAGCTTACATAGTCGAATCCGGTCCGGTGGCAAAAATCAATGGATTCCGGCTCTCCACCATGTTCACCACAGATGCCAATATGCAAATCGCTATTGGCTGCCCTTCCCTTTTCTACGGCTAAGGCGATTAGTTGCCCCATTCCTTCCTGATCCAGCACTGCAAAAGGATTCTCCTTGAGAATCTTTTGGTCAATATAAGCAGGAAGGAACTTGCCTTCCGCATCATCGCGGCTAAAACCAAACGTGGTTTGAGTTAAGTCATTAGTCCCGAAAGAGAAGAAGTCGGCATGTGCAGCGATTTTATCGGCTACGAGACAGGCTCGTGGCAATTCGATCATCGTACCGACATTATATTGATAGTCTACTCCTTCGCGTTTTTTCGTTTCCTCGGCTACCCTAACAACAACCTCACGCATTAGCTCAAGCTCGGTTGGCATACCAACCAGAGGAATCATAATTTCCGGGTACACTTCAATCCCCTCTTTGACCAGACGGCAAACAGCATTAAAAATAGCCTGAGCCTGCATCTCATAAACATCAGGGAATGTAACACCAAGACGGCAACCACGATGCCCCAGCATGGGGTTAAACTCCGTTAGAGAACGAACCTTCCTAAGAAGCTCCTGTAACTCGCTGAGACGGTCTGGGTCTTTCTTCGTAGCTTTTAGCTCTGTAATCTCCACCAATAGCTCTTCGACTCTAGGCAAGAACTCGTGTAGAGGCGGATCAAGCAAACGGATAGTTACCGCATGACCAGCCATGGCTTTAAGTATTCCATAAAAATCCTCTTCTTGAATCGGGAGTAGCTTAGCCAATGACTGCTGGCGTCCCTCCGGTGATCCGGCCAAAATCATTTCTTGTACGATAGGTAGACGGTCCGGCTCCATAAACATATGCTCGGTACGGCAAAGGCCAATACCAGTGGCACCAAATTCCCTTGCGGAAGTAGCATCACGCGGGGTATCAGCATTGGCTCGTACGCCTAAGGTCCTAACCTCGTCAGCCCAGCCAAGAATAGTCTCGAAGTCTCCAGTAAGTTCAGGTTCAATCATCGGTGCTGTGCCCACAATCACTCGACCGTTGCCGCCATCGATAGTGATAACATCATCCTTCTTAATCACTGTATCACCGACCGAGAAGGAATCACTCTCAGTATCGATTCTAATTGCTTCACAGCCGCATACCGCCGGTTTACCCATTCCTCGAGCTACCACAGCCGCGTGACTGGTCATACCTCCCCGGCTAGTAAGCACTCCTTTAGCCGACACCAAACCATGGATATCATCCGGTGTAGTCTCGGTGCGCACCAAGATAACATCTTCACCGTTCTCTCCTCTGGCCTCAGCTTCGTCTGCAGTGAAAACTACCTTTCCAGTGGCCGCTCCCGGTGACGCCGGCAACCCCGTGGCCAATACATCCACTTTAGCATCCGGATCAATACGCCGGTGCATTAGTTGTCCCAATTGATCCGGGTCAACCCTAAGTAGAGCATCTTCCTTAGATATTTTACCTTCGCGCACCAGGTCCACCGCGATTTTGATAGCCGCTGCCGCCGTACGCTTGCCAGCACGAGTTTGAAGAATAAATAGTTTTCCTTCTTGCACCGTAAACTCAATATCCTGCATGTCACGGTAGTGATCTTCCAACAGCTTAGCTAGACGCTTAAACTCATCATACACAGCCGGAAATACGTCCTTAAGATGATCTATCGGCTCAGGTGTACGGATACCAGCCACCACATCTTCACCTTGGGCATTGATGAGATACTCACCATAAAGCACATTTTCCCCCGTGGCCGGATTACGAGTAAAGGCAACCCCAGTACCCGAGGTGAGCCCCATATTACCATAGACCATAGTCTGGATGTTTACAGCGGTTCCCAGATCATCGGGAATCCTGTTGAGACGGCGATATACTTTGGCTCGCTCGTTATTCCAGGAAGCAAACACAGCATGGACGGCTGCCAACAATTGCTCGTACGGATCCTGAGGGAAATCGCTGCCGACATGGTTCTTATAAATATCTTCGAATGTGCGCACTAATTCTTTTAGATCTTCAGCAGTAAGGTCAGTATCCAATTTTACCCCTTTGGCCGCCTTAAGGTCTGTCAAGGCTTGTTCAAATTCCTCACTGGGCACTTTCATGGCTACATCGCCGAACATTTGGATAAACCGACGGTAGCAGTCGTAAGCAAAACGTTCATTGCCAGTTTTCTCCGCTACCCCTTGAACACTAACATCAGTTAGGCCTAAGTTTAAGATAGTATCCATCATACCAGGCATAGAAACAGGTGCTCCAGAGCGCACAGATACCAGTAAGGGATCAGACATATCGCCAAACTTCTTACCCATTGCCTGTTCCAAATGCTCTATTCCCTCGCGGATTTGGGCCTCCAAACCTTCGGGAAACTGGCCTCCCTGCTCATAAAATGCCAAACAGGCTTCAGTGGTAACAACTATTCCCGGTGGCACCGGTAACCCAATCGTGGTCATCTCTGCTAGGTTAGCTCCTTTCCCACCCAGCAGGTTTTTCATGTTGGCATTACCTTCAGAAAAACTATAGACAAATTTGGTCACGAGTTGTCCTCCTTGTTTATTAGTTGCATAATTTTAGTGGCAATTTCTTCAACTGCCATGTTAGTTACATCTAGTATCGGACACCTTAGTTTAGCCATTACTTCCTCAGCAAATGCCACTTCTTTGGCAATTTGGTCGGGGCTAGCATAGTCAGCATTAGGCTTAAGACCCATGGTTCTGAGTCTTTCCTGCCTTATTTCCACCAGTTTTTGAGGCGATACCGTAAGACCAATCACTCTTGACGATGGCAGGGCAAACAATTCTTCCGGCGGGGATACTCCCGATACCAAAGGGAGATTGGCCGCTTTTATCTTCTGGTTAGCTAAGTAGAGAGACAAAGGTGTCTTGGAGGTACGAGATATGCCGATAAGTACTACGTCAGCCCACGCCAAACCGCGAAAATCCTGGCCATTATCATATCTTACAGCAAACTCGATTGCTTCTATACGCTCAAAATAATCCTCATCGAGCCGGTGTACCAAGCCTGCCTGTAGCTTAGGCGGTCCGGGCATGATATTCTCCAAAGCACAAAGCACCGGACCCATTACGTCCACCGCACAAAGGTTGTGACGTTTGGCTCCCTTTGCTACCGCCTGTCGTAACTCGGGCAAAACAAAAGTATAAACTAAGACACAATTTACCCCTTCGGCCTCACGCAGCACTTCCTCCACATGGGAGGGGTCGGCTACGAAAGGTATCCGACGTATCTTGGCCGGCACAGAGACATCGAACTGACTTAGAGCAGCTCTAACTACCAGTTCTGCCGTCTCCCCTAATGAATCCGAGAGGATGAAAACTACCGGACGATCCTCCTTGATATGTCTTCCCTCCTTAGATAATCTTTTCCCCTAACTCAACTAGCACCTTGATAAGTATACTTTTTGTAATGCGGCCTATTAGCTCTTGACCTTCGTTTTCACTGCTGGAGCAACTTTCACTCCGTACCACCGGCAATGATTCCACCTGGTACATAGTTAATTTCTCGGCAGCGGCAAATATGCTCTCTTCCGAAGTAACAGTAATTACCTGTGGTACGCGGGTCATAATTAGTCCCACCGGGACACTATTGAATTCCGTTCGACCTAAGCTCAAACGAAGCAGATCCTGGCGGGAAATCACCCCTGCTAGGTAACTGTTTTCATCCACCACGAACACCGTTCCCTGGTCCTCCAGCATCATAGTCACCAATGCATCATAGGCGGTGCCCCTAACCGATACCACTACGGGCGCTGACTTCACGTCCCCTACCGTAAGCTCTTTAAGGTACGATAGGGCTTCCATATCGCCCTCGCCAATATAGCTATACCCTACTCGCGGTTTAGCTTCTAAGATACCGGCCATAGTGAGAACGGTAAGATCAGGCCGCAGGGTAGCACGGGTCAGATCAAGACGGCTGGCTACTTCTTCGCTAGTGATCGGTCCTTCGGACTTTACGATGGACACAATTTGTTTTTGTCGGGCCGAAAGTTGGATAATGCACCGCCCCCTCACCGTCTATGCTACATAAAGGTAATTCTCCCCAAGCAAAGAAAATCCTCCTTTCCCTGCTTGGAAGTTGCTTTTTAGGATCTAAGACACAAGGCGGCTAAAATCAGCCACCGAAAGAACCAAATCGTGAACAACTTTAAGTAATGCTAAACGGTTACCGCGTACAGCCGGATCTTCGGACATGACCAGCACATCGTTAAAGAAACAATTGATTGGTTGTGTCAAGGTAGAAAGCAACTGTAAGGCCTCTTGCCCTTGTCCTCCTTCCACTGCAGACAGTATCTTATCTCTCAACGTTACATAGTACTGATACAACTTTTCTTCCGCTGGTTCAATGAAAAGATCTGGCTTAGGCTTATCTCCTATTGGCTTAGACCGAACTAAGTTGCTAACTCGCGTTAGAGCTTGCAGCATGTCAGCAAAGAACTCTTCTTTTCTGCATGTTGCAATTAGCTCTGCCCGGTGGTAAGCACGACTGGGATGCTCCGGTAGTACAGCTAGCACAGCATCAACCACGTCATAGCCAAAACCGCGGTCTTCTAAGGTTATCCGTACTCGCTGGGTCAAGAAATTAAGCACCTCTGAAGTTACCTCTTTGGCTGACCGAGGTAGCAGCTGTTGCTCTTGATACAGAGCGACCGCTTGGTTAAGAAGCTCAGCTAGGGATAAATCCAGTTCCTGATCAATGATAATGTTAACACAACCGATAGCGGACCGTCGTAGGCCATATGGATCTTCGGAGCCAGAAGGTATAAGGCCAACACCGAAACAACCAACAATGGTATCTAACTTATCGCTCAGTGCTAAAAGCGCACCGCTTAATGTAGCCGGAAGTTCATCACCGGCAAAACGAGGTAGATATTGCTCGGCAATAGCCTGAGCTACACTGGCGTGCTCCCCAAAAAGCAGAGCGTATTCTCGCCCCATAATTCCCTGTAGCTCGGAGAATTCGTTGACCATGTTAGTAGTTAAGTCAGTTTTGGCCAACAGAGCTGCCCTTTCAATCAGCGTCGACGCCATTTCATCCAATCCTACATGATCGACTAAGAACTTAGCCAGGCCCTTTAAGCGCAATGTCTTATCATATAAGGTACCCAAATCCTCCTGAAAAACAATATCTTGCAACCGCTTGACACGATCGGCCAAAGTTGTTTTTTGATCTTCTTCAAAGAAGAAGCGAGCATCGGCCAGGCGGGCCTTAAGCACCTTTTCATTGCCGGCGCGAACAGTGTCCAGATGACGGGCAATACCGTTTCGAACCGCGATGAAATAGGGTAGCAGTTCCCCTTCGGGATTAATCACTGGGAAATAACGTTGATGGTCTTTCATTGGGGTAACAATTACATCCGACGGTAGCGCCAAATACTCAGGATCAAAAGAACCCATAAAAGCAGTGGGATATTCCACCAAAAACGTAACTTCTGTCAAAAGATCCTCTGTCCATAGAACACGGCCGTTTACCTCTTTTACTAATTCATCCCCTTGTGCCCGGATAGTAGCTTGCCGCGCAGTAGGTGACAACATTACATAAGCGTTTTCTAAGCACTCCATGTAGCTGTCTTTATCCACTACTGTAAACGGTCCCGGGGCTAAAAACCGGTGGCCAAAGGTATAACGATCACTTTTGATGCCTTCCAATTCGAAGGAAATCAAATCGGAGCCAAATAAAGCTAGCAACCATTTAATTGGGCGGACAAATCTAAGCTCTCGGCTTCCCCAACGCATGGCTCGTGAAAAGGTCAAATCTCTAATTAAAGCCGGCAGCACTTCGGTTAATACCTGCTGGGCCGGGCGGCTCTGTTCACGCTTCGTGGCGAAAACGTACTGACCGCCTTCCACAGTACGGACCGTCAAATCAGCTAGCGCTACTCCTTGACTCTTAGCAAATCCTTCAGCGGCGCGAGTTGGCTCCCCTGCAGCATCATAGGCAATTTTGGCTGGCGGTCCTTTTACCTCATATTCGTCCGCGGTCGTGTTTTCAGCTAGGTCTCTCACAACCAAAACCAGCCGCCTAGGCGTGCCCATTGTTTCCATGTCGGCAAATTGAAGGCGCTGAGCACGAAATTTGTTTTCAGCCAAGGTCTTAAGCTCCGTCAACGTACTTACCATAAGGCGGGCTGGCACTTCTTCACAACCGATTTCAAATACTAAATCTCGGCTCATACAGCCGCCTCCTCTCTCTCAAGCAGCGGAAAACCTAAATTCTCCCGTTTAGCCACATAAGCCTGGGCACACTGGCGGGCCAGGACTCGAACTCGGCCAATAAAGCTCGTGCGCTCTGTAACACTGATCGCTCCCCGAGAATCCAGTAAATTGAACGTATGGGAACACTTGAGGATATAGTCATAGGCCGGTAAGACTAAATCCTTTTGTAACAGTTCTTTAGCGGTGCGTTCATAGGTGTCAAAGAGCGTAAATAGAGTATTCGGATCGGACTCTTCAAAGTTATAGTGGGAATGCTCTACTTCAAATTGGTGAAAGATGTCACCATAGGTAATATCACCAACCCACTTCACATCATACACATTGTCCTGCCCTTGTATAAACATGGCGATACGTTCTAAGCCATAAGTTATCTCCACCGAGACAGGATGAGCATCTAACCCCCCTACCTGCTGAAAATAGGTAAACTGGGTGATTTCCATGCCATCCAGCCATACTTCCCACCCCAAACCCCAGGCACCAAGAGTAGGTGATTCCCAGTTGTCCTCTACAAAGCGAATGTCATGCACTACTACATCAATACCAAAGGTACTCAGACTCTCTAAGTACAGATCCTGAATGTTGTCAGGCGAAGGCTTTACAATTACTTGAAACTGATGGTGCTGGTATAAACGGTTTGGATTTTCGCCGTAACGTCCGTCGTTAGGACGCCGTGACGGCTCGACATAAGCTACTGCCCACGGCTCAGGACCAAGCGTACGCAAAAAGGTAGCTGGATTCATGGTGCCCGCACCTTTTTCTACATCGTACGGTTGCTGCAATACGCAACCTTGGTTGGCCCAAAACTCCTGGAGCTTAAGAATAATTTCCTGGAAATTCACTGCACTTTCCCTCCTCTGAAACTAGTCTTTACATGCTAATTGTTAGGTTGGCCAGAAGAATAAAAAATAGCCCCGCCCCTAGCCAGGGACGAGACATCTCCCGCGGTTCCACCCTGTTTGGCCGACCTTTTTATCGGCCCTCTTTAGTGTCACCTCCATACGCTGCTCCGGGCTCCCCCAGTTACCGCCACGCTTACAGGTTTCCACCCTCCCTGCTCTCTGTAGAAGCGCTGCTGGTACCGTTTCCCTTCACCGCCAACATATCAGATTACAAATAATGTAGCAAATCTCGACTCACATGTCAACTTCGTCTGTGTCAAGGTCTGTGTCAAGATCTAGTAGGCAAGACACCCATAAAAATAGTTGATGGTAATTATTAAGACACCAGTCCGGCTTCAGCAATTCCTCTAAGGACTTGCTTTATCCATAGGCGTCCCGATTGCGGCCCCGTCAGAGCCGGCATCCGTGCTTGTAGCCAATCACCTGCTTGATTTACCGT
>JBMNSQ010000028.1:0-16707 GCA_050945275.1 bacterium
GCCGGCCGGAGAAAACAGGAGAAGAATAGGGATTCGCTTTGACCGCAGGTACTGGCTATGATATAATCCAAGTCATGGTAGTGCTTTAGCACTGCTCCCTGCTCTGCTAGGAAGCAGGGCCGCAGGGCGTTGTCCCTGTAGTCCGAAGGGAGGAGGTGAGGAACGTGGCCAGTTATGAGGTGATGTATGTTCTTGTCCCTAATTTAGAGGAAGAAGCTTATGCAGCTGCGAACCAGAGGCTGTCCGATTTGATTACTGAGCAGGGCGGCCGGGTAGACAAGGTGGATGTTTGGGGCAAGCGGCGTCTGGCCTACGAGGTGAAAAAACGGCGCGAAGGGTATTATACTCTGATCTATTTTGAAGCCCCGGCGGCAGCCGTCAAGGAACTCGACCGGGTGCTTCGAATCAATGAGGATGTCCTTCGCCATATAATTGTACGGCATGAGGAAAAGGGTACCACCGCAGCTAAGGGGAAGGAGGCGGCAGCCAACAATGTTAAATAAGATAATTCTTATTGGCCGACTTACCCGTGATCCGGAACTTCGTTATACCGCTTCGGGTATCCCTGTGGCCCACTTTAGCCTGGCAGTGGATCGTCCTTTCACTAACCAACAAGGTGAGCGCGAAACAGATTTTATTGATATTGTGGTGTGGCGCAAATTGGCCGAGGTCTGCACTAACAACTTAGGCAAGGGCCGGTTGGTGGCGGTGGAAGGGCGGCTTCAAATCCGTTCCTACGAGACGCAGGATGGACAAAAACGCCGGGTAGCGGAAGTGGTAGCTGAAAACGTACGCTTTTTAGATTGGCCCAAGGACCGCAGCGGTACATCAGGTTCTAGTGGTGACAGTTTTGGTACTGAAGTAGCATTTAACCCGGACGACGTTCCCTTCTAATATTATGCTAAGAGAAGGAGGGAAGATTATGGCACGCCATGACCGGCGACGGGGCAGAAAGCGTGTGTGTAACTTTTGTGTTGACAAGATTGATTATATCGATTACAAAGATGCACCGCGGCTTAGACGGTACATTACCGAACGAGCTAAGATTTTACCCCGCCGTATCACTGGGAATTGTGCTCGGCACCAGCGTCAACTGACGGTAGCTATTAAACGCGCCCGTAGTATGGCTCTACTGCCGTTTAATATGGAATAAATTATTAGGCGCCATCCGGCGCCTTTTTCGTTCTTCTAGGTTGTGTTCGCACAAGAAGTACCATATGCTATAATATAAGGAAGCAGTGGAAGGAGGAGAAGAGAATATGAGCGGTAAACATATTAAGACGGTGCACAAAGGGCAACTACAAAAAAGTCTAGAAGATGGCGGTTGTGGCAATTGCCAGAACTCCTGTCAGTCGGCCTGCAAGACTTCATTGACAGTAGGTAACCAAAGCTGCGAGAATACGCGGCGGCGTTAGTCAGGTTTTAGCCCGCGGCGAAAACGAACGCCAGCGGGCTCAATTTTGCTGGGGAGCGAGAGACGATGAATAAAGCGGGACAAGTACATACATTTAAGTGTTTTGATACCCACCTGGCGCTAGATGTAGAAAGCGGCAGCTTGCATGTTATTGACGAGCTCATGTTTGATCTACTCAAGCTGTTCCCCGATAAATCAGAAGCGGAGATTATGGCTGCTTTGGTTCCGCACTACGGCCAGGACCAGGTACTTGAGGCATGGGCGGAGGTGGAGAAAGCACAGGCCGAGGGGTTGTTATTTAGTCCACCAGTAATAGAAAACTGGGCACTGTCTGGGGAACCAGTGTTAAAGGCGCTTTGTCTTCATGTTGCCCATGATTGCAACCTCCGCTGCCGCTACTGCTTTGGCGAAGGCGGGGAGTTCGGTGGTCCGCGGGAGCTAATGTCATTCGAGGTAGCACGAAAAGCGGTGGACCTTTTATTACGCCAGTCAAAAGAACGGGCGTTATGTGAGATTGATTTTTTTGGCGGTGAACCTCTTCTTAATTTACCGGTGGTAAGAGAGACGGTGGATTACGCCCGGCGAGAAGGGTCTTTGCACGATAAGAATTTTAAGTTCACCCTGACCACCAATGGCGTGCTTCTCACAGAAAAAGTGCGCCAGGAACTGACCGAGCTTGGCCTGTCGCTGGTGCTAAGCTTAGACGGTCGCCAAGAGGTCCAAGATTATATGCGCCCACTTACCAAAGAACGTGGCTCGTATGATCGTGTAGTGCCCAATATACTAGCAACCATAGCTGATGAGCCAGAGGGTGACTGGTGGGTGCGAGGAACCTTTACACGCCACAATAAAGATTTTGCCACTGATGCTGCCCATCTGCTGGAGCTAGGTATCAGGCGGTTTTCGTTGGAACCGGTGGTGGCTCTCCCGCCAGCCCCTTATGCTTTAACTGCCGACGATCTTCCAGAGGTATTTGCCGAATACGAAAGACTAGCCCAGCTTTGTTTAACTGAAATAGAGGCTGGCCGGCCACTTAAGTTTTTCCACTTTGAAGTAGACCTAGAACACGGGCCCTGCTTGGCGAAGCGTTTTACCGGCTGTGGGGCTGGCCATGAATATTTTGCTGTAGCGCCAAACGGCGACATTTATCCGTGTCATCAATTTGTTGGCCGTGAGGGGTATAAACAAGGTAGCGTTAAGTCCGGTATTGACCGACCCGATTTAGTAACCCGATTTCGCCAGAACACCCTTTTAACCAAAGACGAATGCCGTTCGTGCTTTGCCCGCTACTTTTGCGGTGGTGGCTGCCACGCCAATGCAGATCTTTTCTCTGGCAACATCCACCAGCCTTATGAGCTTGGCTGTCAGCTGGAGCGCAAACGAGTGGAGCTGGCTTTGTATTTACGGGCGGCGGGTAGCAGGATTTTACTCTAGCTGGAAAGAATATACTAAAGGTTGTCTTTACGAAGGAGGGCGGGGCCATGAAGGCAAGAGAGACAGAGCTTGATATTACAAAAAATGTAAGAGCTCTCGAATGGCTCAAAACCGAGCTGCTGGCTGCGGTAACCCTTGTCTTTAGGGCAGCTGCCAAGGGTTCGGAGGACATTTTGGCCGATGCTTTAGCACAAGTAGTGCTTATCGTCTACCTGTTAGGGCGTCGCCTTGGCGTCGGCTTTTCGACGTTAGATAACAAGCTGATGGCTATGTCTCGCCAAGGTATAGCCGACGATCATCAATTGGAGAAATGGTACGGCGATTTGTCAGCGCTCGATAAGTACCTAAGAACAAGTAAGAGGTGAAGCCTGTGGACCCCAAAAGGTCGACGCGCTCGTTGGTGGAAGCAGCATTTTTATCTGCTCTTACCGTGGTTTTTTGTTTAGCTACCATATATCTTCCGGTGCTAGGGCTTCTCACTAGCTTTTTTTGGCCAGTTCCTATTGTTTTGCTAGGAGTTCGCCACGACTTACGCTTGTCGGTGTTAGCTACAGTGGTGGCAGGTATAATTGTGGCTATTTTGGCCGGGCCGCTCACAGCGATTAGTATGTTCCTAGGACTTGGCGTTTTGGGGTTGGTACTGGGAACGGCCATGCGACAACGAAAGGCGCCACTTACAGCTGTGGGAATGGGTGCGATTGCCCTTCTTATTTCCATGCTATTGTTATTTGTTTTATCCCTTGTTGTAATGGGGATTAATCCATTGGACAGTTATCTTACTTTGTATCAGGAGTCCATGGAAGGTACTATGAATTTATACCGGCGGTTTGGGATAAGCGGCGATAATTTAGAGCAGATGGAAGATACGCTAGCGCAAAGCCTAGCTATGATGCGTTACTTGTTACCTATGGCGCTCGTGGCCGGAAGTTTAATTTTGGCGCTGCTGAACTTTCTTTTGGCCCGGTCGATATTGGGGCGCTTAGGGGTAAGTTATCCCGGGTTCGCGCCCTTTAGTACCTGGCACCTGCCCCGTAGTGTGTTACTGGGTTATATAGTGGGCATCTTGTTTTTGGTCGGCAGCAGTTATAGCGGACAAGAACTATTGAAACATATTGGGGTCAACGTTCAAGCTATTTTTCAGATGGCTATTATGATTCAAGGATTAGCTGTTGCTTGGCATTTCATGGAACAATATCGGCTGCCCAAGGGATTTCGCTTGCTAGTAGTTTTTCTAACATTGTTTACACCCTTCTTTGCCCAAGGATTATTTTTTGCCGGTTTGTTCGATCTGTTTATGGACTTTCGCCGCCTACAAGTGTAAGGAGAGATAGCCATGGGCTTTAAGCGCCTCCTTAGTAAAATGCCAGGTGGGATTTATTGGCTGTTGCTGTGGCAGCTGGTATGTTTGGCCTGGCTTAAACCGTCACTGGCGCTTCTGGGGTTAATTATAACGCTGGGCTTATTGTGGTTTGAGTGGCGCCAAGTTAGCCGATTGCCGGCTACCCCGGCCAAGGCTGATCTAGGCGGCCATTATGAAGGTATTGCTCGCAAGGCGTGGCTTAGGTCACCTATCCCAGTGGTATTGCTAAACAGAAAGGAACGTATCCTGCTAGCGAGCAGATCTTTTACGACTCTATTTCCCGGCATACAGCGCGGCTGCAAGTTACCGGACGATGTGCATAGCTTGCTTAGCGATGAAACAGAGTCCCTCCTGGAGGTTAATGGTTCTAAGTACCGGACAGCATGGCAAGAATACGAAACTATCAGCGGTACGGTACGGGCGTTATACCTAATCGATGAAAGCGAGCAGCACCGGCTGGAGCAGCTACTTAAAGACCAATCCCCGGTGCTGGGACTTCTTCATGTGGATAACTACGAGGAAGTTCTGGCAGGGACGCCCGAGGCGCAGCGACCGCTTTTAAAAGCAGCCATCGATAAGCTTCTTACCGATTGGGGCCAAAACAATCATGCTTATTTGCGCCGTAATGCGGAGGATCGCTATACCCTGGTGCTGGTGGGAAAAGGGTTGGCGCGGTGTCAAGAAGATAAATTTGCTCTCCTTGATCGGGTAAAGGAAATTAGTTTTGGCAACAACCTCCCTGTAACTATTAGCATTGGTCTTGGAACTGGCTCGACTGATTTAATAGAGCTAGCTGGGTACGCTCAGCAGGCGCTGGACCTGGCACTAGGTCGTGGTGGTGACCAAGCTGTTATCAAGACGCCCACTGATTTTTCCTATTACGGTGGCAAGAGTATGGCTCCCGAAAAGCGCACCAAAGTGCGGGCGCGAGTAATAGCCCAAGCCCTAAGAGAACTGATCAGAGGGGCCGACCGGGTGTTGGTTATGGGCCATGCCAGTGCCGATCCCGACAGTTTAGGAGCAGCGGTGGCCTTGGCTAAAGCAGCACGCGATTTAGAGCGACCCGGTTATGTCGTACTAGAAGAAGTCACTCCTTCCATTGACAAGATCTATGACTACCTAAGCGAACATGAAACTTATCATGATGTCTTTGTAGAGTCGGGTGCGGCCAGCCGGTTGGTTTCGTCCGAGACACTTCTTATTGTGGTCGATACCCATAAGCCGTCACTGGTAGAGGCGCCGCGGCTACTTAATCGGGTAAAGAAAGTGGTAGTTATCGACCACCATCGCCGAGCGGAAGAGTTTATCGCCGATCCGACCCTTATTTATCTCGAAAGCTACGCTTCTTCCACATCGGAGCTAGTTACGGAGGTTCTGCAGTACCTAGATGAGGTGAAGCTGACATCCTTGGAGGCTACAAGCTTGCTAGCCGGTATTACTGTGGACACTAAGAACTTTGCTTTTCAGACAGGGGTCCGGACCTTTGAAGCAGCTGCTTATCTTAGACGAGTAGGGGCTGATGCTCGCTTAATTCAACGATTGTTTCAGGACGATTTGGCATCTTTTGTTCAACGAGCTGCGATTATCGAATCTACTACCTTACTTCCCGGTGGGCTGGCTTTAGCTAAGATTGATCATGCTACTTCTGACAGTCAACTGCTAGCTGCTCAAGTAGCTAATGAACTGCTTAATATCGAGGAGATTAAAGCGTCGTTCGTGGTTTATCCGCACCGGGAGGGAGCAGCAGTGAGCGCCCGCTCGCTCGGTGATGTTAACGTCCAGGTCTTAATGGAGAAGATCGGCGGCGGTGGGCATCTAAATATCGCTGGGGCTCAGTTAAAAGGCATGACGGTGGACTCGGCTATGAATAAACTACGTTTGGTTTTAGATGATTACCTAACAGAGGAAGGTGAAGAAGCAGAATGAAAGTAATACTATTGCAAGATGTGCCTCGTCTAGGTAAACGGGGCGATGTGGTGAACGTGAACGATGGTTATGCTCGTAATTACCTACTTCCTCGCCGGTTAGCCCAGGAGGCCACAAAAGGCAGCCTCAAGGAAGTAGAGCGCCGGCTTAAGGCTCAAGCAAAAAAAGAAAAGCAGGCTGAACAAGAAGCCCGGGCTCTGGCCGAAAGGTTGTCCGGAACTGAAGTGGCGGTAACCGCCCGCGCCGGTGAGGGAGGGCGTCTTTTTGGTTCAATTACCAACCAAGATGTTGCCGATGCAATAGAGAAACAGCTCAAGCTAACGATCGATAAAAGAAAGATCGAATTAAAAGAGCCCCTAAAGGCCTTAGGGGAACATAAGGTGACGCTCAGACTATATACCGATGTTACCTCCGAGATAGTAGTTAAGGTGGTAACCGAATAGACAAGATGAGGGCAGCTCTAACTTATTAATAGGGGAACTTCCGGAATCTAAGGGAGAGAAGAGACTATGGTCCTTAGTTTTACCGACCGGTTACCACCATGCAATGTGGAAGCGGAGCAGTCGGTACTAGGAGCGATGCTACTCGATAGCGAAGCCGTAATTACCGCCACGGAGATTCTTCGCACCGAAGATTTGTACCAGGAAAACCACCAACTGATATTCAAGGTTATGCAGGATCTGTCTCTTCGCGGGATAGCCTGCGACTTGGTAACAGTGAGCGAGGCTTTGCACCAGGAGGGGAAACTGGAGCAGGTGGGTGGTGTCGGGTATCTGTCCGATTTGGCATCGGCCGTTCCCAGTACGTCTAATGTGGAGTATTATGCTCGTATCGTAGAAGAGAAGTCACTTCTGCGCCAGTTAATTCGCGAGGCTAACCGAATTATCGAGCACAGCTATGCGGCGGCCGATGATGCGACCGCTATCTTGGATCAGGCAGAAAAGGCGATTTTGGATGTAGCTCAGCGCCGCAGCGGACAAGATTTTCTGCCCATCCGCGACGCATTGGTGGACGCTTTTGACCGGATTGAATACTTGGCTCAGAACCAGGGAGGTATTCCCGGGATTCCCACCGGGTTTCGCGATTTAGATCGACTTACAACTGGTTTGCAGCCATCGGATTTTATTGTAGTGGCGGCTCGTCCGTCCATGGGTAAAACCAGTCTATGCTTAAATATTGCACAACATGTAGCCATTAACCATAACAAGCCAGTGGCTCTTTTTAGTCTAGAGATGTCCCGGGAGCAGCTGGTACAACGTTTGCTGTCAGCCGAGGCTCGCATAGAGGGCCAAAAATTAAGAACCGGTACGTTAGACGAGGACGACTGGCCCCGGCTGGTGGCGGCCATGGGACGCTTGTCGGAGGTCCCTATTTTTATCGATGACAGCGCCGCTCTTACAGCCATGGATATAAGGGCCAAAACCCGGCGTTTGGTTCAAGAGCAGGGACCGGGGCTGGTTATTATCGATTATCTTCAGCTTATTGCTGGTCATGGCCGAGGCGATAGTCGGCAGCAGGAGATTTCCGAGATATCCCGGGCCCTAAAGGCACTGGCTCGAGAGGTAAAATGCCCGGTAGTGGCACTGTCCCAGCTGTCGCGTGCCGTAGAGCAAAGACAAGACAAACGTCCCGTGCTCTCGGACCTACGAGAGTCGGGAGCCATCGAGCAAGATGCTGACTTGGTAGCTTTTATTTATCGTGACGAATACTACAATCCCGATTCGGAAAAAAGAGGCATTGCCGAAGTGATAGTAGCCAAACAGCGTAATGGCCCCACCGGTGTGGTGCAATTGGCGTTCTTAAACGACTATACATTATTTCATGATTTGGCCCTAGATCCGTTACCATGATCTAAAAGTTTCAACTAGCAGCCTGGCGATCGGTACCCAAAAGAGGTGATGCCCATGACAGAACATAAAGAGCAGGTGATTAAGCTTATTTCCCAGTTTGTGGCCGAGAAGCTAGGTCGAGTAAGTCCTTTGTGGTACGAACGTTTATATACATTGCCCGCGGAGGCTAAAAATGTCCGTGAACTAAAGATTCTTATGCTGGCTGTTCATTATGCCATGGTAAAAGATGCTCGCTCCGTGAGTTATGTGGAGAATCTCTTTTTCAACTGGCAGGAATATGGTGTGCCCCGCTGGGTGTTAAAACGCCTGGCGGCTGCCGATCCCCCGGTGGGGAAGGAGCTATTAGAGGAGCTTGGTTATCGTGGAGAAACTGACGAACCTTTTGACATCCGCTCTGACGAATACTACCGCTTCTACCGGGGCTCCACCTTGGGAAATTAAGAAGGAAGAGCTTCTAGAACGGGTAGAGAAGATCAAGCAAGAACGGGCAGCCCTGCAGCGTGGCGATATCCCAGACCCACGACCAGGGCACCATGTCCGGTTTGATGCTGGCGGTGAAACCTACTGGCGGTTTTATCCGGCAGGACGTTATTTTTGCCGGCGATGTTTAGATTTAGAAAAAGTTTATCGGGAAAAAGATGGGGACGTACTAGTTACCCCCTGTGTCTGTGTCGAAAAAAGGCGACAAGAAGCAGAAAAGAAACAACTGGAGAAAAAGCTGGCTGCTGCTGGCCTTAGAAAAAGGTTTCGCAGCCGATCCTTTGAAAATTTTAGCGTAACTGGACTGAACCGACCGGCATGGGAAGCAGCTAAGGCGTATGCCCACAACTTTAGAAATCACCGGGAAAGCGGTAAAAGCCTGTTTTTGGTGGGAGATACTGGTCGGGGTAAGACCCATTTGGCGGCAGCTGTACTGACGGAAGTGGTTCGCCAAGGTTTCAAGGCTGCATTTGTGGTAACGATAGAGCTGCTGGGTGATATTCGAGCTACTTATCAGAGCGAATACAAGACAGAAGGGCAAGTTCTACAACCACTAAGAGAAGTGGATCTTCTTGTGCTGGACGATATCTCGGCCCTGGATCAATATTCCGATTGGGAAAAGGGCAAGATATTTGAGCTTATTAACATGCGCTACGAGGCGGAGAAACCCCTTCTTGTTACTAGTAATAAAATGGTTGGCTGGATCAAAGACCGACTAGGAAAAAAGGTAGTGGATCGCCTGCTGGAAATGTGTGGCGACTTTATTCCGGTGAGCGGTGACAATTACCGGGAACGAATAGCTTTTCAGGCTAGAAGTGAAGACTACTAATATAGGTCGGGGGCCCGTTGGTAATTAAATTGTTCCGATAGACGCATCTGTTGAAGGTGGGCTAAAGGGATGGTGCTCAAATGAAACCTGAGTACGATGTGATCATAGTGGGGTCTGGGCCAGCTGGAATCTTTTCTGCACTGGAGCTTGGAGAAAAGACAAATCTTAAAGTTCTCCTGCTGGAGAAAGGCCCGGATATTTCAGCCCGGCGATGCCCGCTTAAAAAAAGTGGCACGTGCGTCCGCTGCACCCCCTGTTCTATTGTTTCCGGTTGGGGCGGTGCTGGTGCCTTTAGCGATGGTAAACTGACCCTGACTACAGAATTTGGTGGCTGGTTGGACGAATTTATGGACAAACAGGCTGTAGGCGAACTAGTAAATTATGTCGATGACGTTTATTTACGTTTTGGTGCACCGGAACATGTCTTTGGTACCGACAACGATAAAATAAAAGAGATCCAGCGCCAAGCAGCCCGTGCCGATCTTAATTTGGTACCAGCTCGTATCCGTCATTTGGGAACGGAAAAATGCTTTGCCATCTTAAGTGATTTGCGTCATTACATTGGCGAGCGAGTAGATATACGACCGCGAACGGCGGTACGGACTATTTTAGTGGAGAATAATCAGGCGGTAGGAGTAGAGACAGAGCAAGGTGATACCATATACGCCCGATACGTAATTGTAGCGCCAGGTCGCGATGGAGCCGATTGGTTTTCCAAAGAGGCCATGCGGCTAGGCCTTAACATGGAAGTGAACCCAGTGGACATCGGCGTCCGGGTCGAAGTACCGGCCGTGGTTATGGAACATCTAACCGATGTTATCTACGAATCTAAGTTTGTCTTTTTTTCCAAGGCCTTCGACGATCGCGTTCGCACTTTTTGTATGAATCCCTATGGTGAGGTTGTGATGGAAAACAACAGTGGTCTATTCACCGTTAATGGGCACTCCTACGCTGAAAAGCATAGCGAGAACACCAATTTTGCCATTTTAGTAAGTAAGACCTTTACTGAACCGTTTAAGGAACCAATTTCTTATGGTAAGTACATCGCCAGTCTAGCCAATTTATTGGGCGACGGAGTATTAGTCCAGCGCTTAGGCGACTTTTTATCCGGCCGCCGAAGTACCGTGGAACGCTTGCGCCGGGGAATGGTAGAGCCAACTCTAAAGGCAGCCACCCCGGGTGATCTAAGCCTTGTCTTGCCGTACCGCTACATGGTTAGTATTGCCGAGATGCTACAGGCGTTGGATGTGGTAGCACCCGGCGTCTATTCCCGCCATACCCTTTTGTATGGCGTCGAAGTGAAATTCTACTCGTCACGGTTAGAACTTAGTACCGAGCTAGAAACAGGTATTAGAAACCTATTTGCCGCCGGTGACGGCGCTGGCGTATCGCGCGGCTTAGTGCAAGCCTCCGCCTGCGGCGTAGTCTGCGCCAGTGCCATCCGCAGCCGCGAGAAAGATTGAGATTTTTAATTTCAAATCTTAGGTTACACTACTAACAATGAGAACCTTGCCCTGCATTTTTGAAAAAAATTGTGGGTTTTGGCTGGCCATTTCGCCAGACTGTGGATTATCCCGCTGATGTAGGTTGCGGGTAGTAGGAGCCGACCTCTGTGTCGGCCCGTTGCTCAACTGAGCACAAACGGCCTGCCACCAATCTTCGGTTGACAGCCACCGAGTTTTGTTGTACCATATTAACGTCGAGTGGGCCATTAGCTCAGGTGGCAGAGCACCTGACTTTTAATCAGGGTGTCGCAGGTTCGAATCCTGCATGGCCCACCAGTATAATTATGATATCGAACATAAAAACCGCGCCAGCAGCGCGGATTTTATTTTTGTCTATCTACTATTCAAGCGAGATAACTCTGGAGGGGCATTTTTCGATGGCTTCTATTATTACTTTCATATCCTCTTGACTAAAACTTTGATTGACAACCTTTGCCTTTTTACTTTCTACGTTAAAATATGATGGTGCTATCTTTGCACAGAGGCCGCAGCCAATACAATACACAGAAGCAATATTAAGTTCTTTTTTAGCGGACCTTTTTTCAGCACTATCTGCTGGAAGGTCTTCTTTTTTTACCAACTTCGACGTGATATAGCCCATAATGAAAATTGAAATTGTGGTCAGTATCCAGCGGGCAACCATGAATTTAGGGCCGAGAAATTTAGTTTCGTTTAGAAGCATCGGTACCTTGATCACGGCCCAGGTGCCAAGGATGATGACAATATTAGAAATGCTAGCTCCTTTGGAAAGAAGCGCCTTGCAGACAGGAAACGCTGCATATATTGGGCCGGCTGAAAAACTGCCAAGTAAAAAGGAGAATATGGAGCCTTTTATACCGGCATCTTTACCCAAGTTTTGTTCAATAGCCTTTTTGGGTACCCAAGCCGTTATGAGCGCGGTTAGCAGCAATATAACCGGCATAATAGAGAGCATTTCTTTAATGTAGTACAAACTATTTTGTAGTGATTGTACGGCTTTGCTGGGCATAAGGACAAACAGGGCAATATATATGAAAGCCACCGTGACAAGTAACTTGTTTTTACGAGTGTACTGCAAGATTGTGTTCATAATGCTACCCCCATAATCAAAGCAATAATTATTGCAAACACAAAGCTTAAGGAGTTTCTAATCAAGGTAAACTTAACACCGAACGCCTTTTTTTCTAGGGGAAAAGTGACTATCCCAACCATAGTTAAAGTGGTTAAGAATGCTACCACCGGTACAATATTGGCTCCGGCATTTACTAAGGAGCCAGCCAGTGGGAATGCAACGAAAGCCGGTATTAAGGTTATGCACCCTACCAGTGCAAAAACGATGGTTGTGATGATATAATTTGATTGACCAGCGTATTGCTTTATTGTCTCTGGTGGCATAAAGGTTAGAATCAGCCCGATTAAAAATAAAATAGCAATAATCTCCCCAACCATGTGTTTCATCATACCACTGGACATTTTAATGGCTGTTAGGGTTTTTTTCTTGTCCTTTATAATGGATACGCCAAGCCAAATAAGTGAAAATACCCAAAAAACAATTGTAAATACATCCATACACTTCACCTCCGTAATTTTCGAGACTGTTACCTTTCGCCAAACCTACTTTCCTGTCATCCACGATTAAGTGTACTTAATAATGGCCGGGAAAAAAGTTACCTTGGTAACTAATGTGAGGTGGTAGCCATAAACCTTGAAAAACATATTGATGTTATATTAAGTACCGAGTTGTTCAGCAGCTTCTCAAAAACGGGTTTAGTTGAATTGTTTAATTCCTCCAATTACAAAGTGTCTCATTACGGTAAAGGGCAAATTGTTCATATCCAAAATGAGCTATGTGAATCGATGGATCTAATCTTAGAAGGCGAAGTGTCTGTCCAGAAGATAGACGAAGATGGGAACGTATTTAAAGTTGCTGTTTTTTCCGGGGGAGATATATTAGGCGCAAATCTACTTTTTTCAAACAGTAACTCGTACCCGCTGACGATTGTATCTGAATCAAAAACCGTTGTCCTCCATATTTTCAAGGAACTAATCTTAGATTTAAGCCAAAAAAGCCCCACTTTTACAGCGGGACTTTTGACAGCAATATCTAACAAAACGCTAGTCTTAACCGACAAAATAGATGCTATGTCATTTAAGACTATCCGGCAACGGATTATTGATTTTTTGACGTATGAGTATCATGTTCAAGGGAGCAGTGTAATTAAACTCAATATGTCTAAAAAGGAGTTGGCAGAAAGGTTCGGTGTACAAAGAACTTCTCTTAGTAGAGAATTGAATAAAATGCGCAAAGATGGCCTAATTGAATTCGACCCACAGACCATCACCATTAAGGATGTAAAACGATTCCTGACCCATCAAGAGTAAATGGACTTACTAACAGCTACTTTATTGTGACGTCGTTGGTAATTTTAATACTGCATTAAACAATATCTATAAAACCATTCCCCTTACGATGAATCATGTTAGCCTGAGCGATTGATATACCAGATGGGTCTTATGGTAGCGCGTTTGATACAAATTGACGCCAGGCTAGCTCTTAGAATTTAGGAAGTTAGCATCTGGGTTGGCTCAACCTTGTAACGCTCCAGTGCGTACCGGACTATTGCCCCTATAAACTCAGATGCGGATAAACCTTCGGCTTCGGCCATGTATCCCATGTAACTTTTATGGGCTTTGCCAGTAGACATGGTAAGGCCAGCGAAGGTATTAATTTCTAAGAAGTATGGTGTTCCGTCTAGAGCAACTATCATGTCTATGCGCCCGAAATCCCGGGCATTTAAGACTTTATAAATGCTTTTTACTGTATGTTTAATTTTTCTCTCTTCGGACTTAGAAAAATCGGCGGGGCAATGAATGATTTCGTTGTCCAGCATTTTATGTTCATATGTGTTAGTAGTGGCTGAGTTGTACTCGATTTCCAAGATCGGTGATATTCTGGGGTTTTCATTACCGATAACCCCAACAGTGATTTCCCGGCCTGTAATAAATTCTTCTACCAGAGCGGGTTGTCCGATTTGTTGTGTGATTTTATCAACGACTTTAGGCAAAGCGTTGGGATGTTTGACGATGTTTTCTTCACTAATTCCGCCACTTCCGCGGCCCCTTACAGGTTTTACGAACAACGGATATTTCAGGGAATGTTCTGGAATTTTATCCGAGCTTCTGACCACGAAAAACTTTGGTGTAGGGAGCCCATGAAAAGCAACGATTTTTTTGCGTGCTGCCTTACTAGTAGCTACCAGGTCTATTCCTGAACCGACAAAGGGGATATCGAAGGCTTCTAGAAAAGCTACTTCTTTTAGGGACGAAGCGTTAAAGACGAGACTTACATTTTGATTTAATATGTTTTTGAGAGTTTCTTTAGGATCCTTTTTCCACTCTATTAAAGTAGCATCAAAACCAGCCTCTTTGATGGCCATCATGTGCTGAAAGGCCTCATCGTAGGCATCATCATAGATGTTTTTACGGGAGACCTGTCTTTGGATCTCAACATTGCGGAATCTACGCCAAAATACTCCTACTTTCAACATGATCCTCCTTTATCAAATATAGTTAATCCGCCAACGGCAGAAGTTTCTACTATTAGGATATCATTGTACAGACAATTGTGCAAACGATCTTTGCTTGAGTGTATCTGCAGATAGTTAACTAATTTAGTGGCTATAATACTCATACTCGATCTTATGGCATTTTTTCAAAGTTTTGGGATAATTTGTCCCTTGTACCTCTTATCGTGTATGTTATCTTAAGTCTGCGTTTTGATCTTCCCTACTTAGGGCATAGGTTTGAGTGGAAGGAGGGGTTTTCTTGTTACCGGAAAGAAGGATACTTCAGATTCTTAGCGAATGCGACGGCCGGGTAGGATTGTATGCGGAGGATATTGATTCCGGTGAATGCTTTTCTGTGAATCCTAAGCGGGTATTTCCATCGGCCAGCACAATTAAAATCCCAATTTTGGCCGCACTCCTCAAAGCAGAAGCCGAGGGGAAGGTAAACCTTGAGGCTGAGATAACCATTAAATCGGAGAACAGAGTAGCTGGTTGTGGGGTACTCAGTGAGTTAAACCCCGAGCTACGGCTTACGGTCCTGGATGTGGCCACCCTCATGATTATACAAAGCGACAATGCAGCCACAAACGAGCTTATTGATTTGGTGGGGATGGAACACGTAAACTTATTCTTGCGAGATTTGGGATTAAAGCACACGGTACTGCAACGAAAAATGATGGACAGTGCAGCGGCGAAAGCAGGGCAGGATAACTTTACGTCGGCCGAGGATATGGGCCTGCTGCTACGCATGTTGGTAAATGGTCAGATAGTGAGCAAAGATGCTTCAGCTAAGATACTCGATATCATGAAGAAGCAGCAATTTCGAAACAAGCTTCCGGCCCTATTGCCGGAGCATGTGACGATTGCTCATAAAACAGGCGACCTGGATCTGTTGGAACATGATGTGGGTGTGTTTTTCTTGCCTGAGCGTACGTATATCCTAGTTATGATGACGAACAAACTGGCATCTAATGCCGCCGGTGTTAGAGCTATCAATGAAGTATCACGGGCTGTTTATGAGGCGTTTACGGTCTGCGACGCGTAGGGGCCAGCCTGTATCTGAAGGCTGGATTTCGTGCCTGCCAGGATATGGATACCGGGCAACCACAGAGGGTTGCCTCTACCCGAGGGCCGCCTTATGCCAACCTACCGATAGAGGCTGGCTTTTGTGCCGTCCCGAAGACCCCCTAAATTTTCCTTTAGGGGGTCTTATGGTATACTAGTTTCGGTTATGTTACGCTATGGTTATGGCGCTAACCAGGTAGCGTCTTTTTTAATGTATGAACAGTGGGTCAAAGGAGAGCGGCTTATGGCTGTGCTGCAGGCTGATAAAATAGGAATAGCTTTTGGTGATAAGCAAATCTTAACAGAGGCTAGTTTAGTTGTTGGGGACAAAGAACGCATCGGCATGGTGGGCCGTAACGGATCGGGCAAATCCACTTTTCTTAATTGTTTAACCGGTGAACTTGTACCGGACAGGGGGACAGTATCCATACCCAGTGGTGTTTATTTAGGCTATTTGGAACAGCTTCCTGAGCACAGTCCTGATGCTACTGCGTGGGATGTGGTTATGGCCAGCTTTGGCCAGATACTAGAGCAGCGGCGTCAGCTGCGGGAACTGGAGCAACAGCTGGCAGCGGGCGGACCGGATTTGGACCGGGTGTTGGAGCAATATGCTAAGGTGAGTCATGCTTACGAAATGGCCGACGGCTATGCCTGTGAGGCTACGGCGCGTCGGATTTTATTGGGGCTCGGTTTTTCCGAAAATCAGTTCAAACAACCGTGGACCGTCTTTAGCGGAGGCGAAAGAACGCGCCTTAATTTGGGATGCTTACTGGCTAAAGAGCCGCGATTGCTCCTGCTAGATGAACCAACTAATAATTTGGATGTTGATGCGGTTGAGTGGTTGGAGGATTATTTAATTACATACTCTGGTGCTATGTTGGTAGTTTCTCATGACCGGATGTTCCTTGACCGGGTATGTACCCGGATTGTGGAACTTAGAGACGGGTGTCTTAAGTCATACCCTGGCAATTACTCTGACTATGTGAAGCTGAAGAAAGAAGAGGGCATAGCCAATCAGCGTGCCTATGAAAAACAGCAGGCTTATATCAAGAAAACTGAGGATTACATTTTGCGTTTTAAGGCTGGGATTAAGGCTAAACAGGCACGCGGACGCCAAAGTCAACTTAACCGGCTCAAACGGATAGAGAGGGTCGCGCCCCAGAAGGCAATAAGCCCGGGTCATATAAAGATGGATCAAGAAAGTGCTGGGGAAGTGGTGGTGCTTAAGAACATTTCCAAATCCTTTGCTGGCCGACAACTGTTTGACCGGGTGAATTTAACTATCTATAAAGGAACGAG
>JBMNSQ010000029.1:0-16551 GCA_050945275.1 bacterium
CCGCCCTGGACTTTCGTCGGGTGAAAGCTAAGAAAAGCTGTCTCTCAAATAGGTGCAAACATTAGTCATGGTGTAGTAGCGAGGCAAAACTCCCTCGCCACTACACCTAAGTAAATTGGCTATAACTCACTGTACATAAACTATTGCTTGAACACTGTCCGACCAGCAAAGAGAGCATGTTGCCCCAGCATTTCTTCGATTCTAAGTAGCTGGTTGTACTTAGCTACGCGCTCAGAACGAGACGGTGCACCAGTCTTGATTTGTCCCGCACCGGTGGCCACTACAATGTCGGCGATGGTAGTATCTTCTGTTTCACCGGAACGATGAGAGACCACAGCCGTATAACCAGCCTGTTTGGCCATTTCTATGGCTGCCAACGTCTCTGTTAAGGTACCAATCTGATTTACTTTAATTAAAATCGAATTGGCTATCTTTTCTTTAATTCCGCGGCCCAGAAGTTTGGTGTTAGTCACAAATACATCGTCACCCACCAGTTGCAGCTTATCGCCTAGTCGTGCCGTTAGCTCCTGCCAGCCTCCCCAGTCATCTTCGGCCAGGCCATCTTCAATCGAAATTATTGGGTACCGCTGGGCCAACTTGGCATAGTAATCCACCATTTCCGATGCAGATAGGATTTTGTCTTCGCTGGTCAGTACATAGCGGCCATCTTGATATAGCTCGGAAGCAGCAATGTCGAGAGCTAACCAAACATCTTGCCCCGGCCTGAGCCCGGCTTTTTCGATTGCCGTTACCAGTAGTTCCAAAGCTTCCTCGTTGGACTTTAGATCAGGTGCAAACCCACCCTCATCGCCCTGCCCGCTGGCTAAGCCTTTTTCTTTAAGTACCTTCCTTAGGGTATGAAATACTTCGGCCCCTAATCTAAGGGACTCAGCAAAACTATCGGCCCCTGTCGGCACAACCATGAATTCCTGAATATCTACGTTGTTGTCAGCGTGTTGCCCGCCGTTTAAAATGTTAAGCATTGGCACCGGTAGTAACCGAGGGGCAGCACCGCCAATATAGCGGTATAAAGGCAGGCCTATTGAACTGGCAGCTGCCCGCGCTACTGCTAGTGATACTCCAAGCAACGCATTGGCTCCAAACTTTTCTTTGTTGTCGGTACCATCAAGGTCGATCATGGCCTGGTCTATGGCCACCTGGTTCAGTGCTTCCATGCCAATAAGCTCTGGGGCTATTTTTTCGTTAACGTTAGCCACCGCTTTAAGAACACCTTTTCCTAAGTAGCGGTCTTGGTCTCCGTCTCTAAGCTCCAAAGCTTCGCGTGCGCCGGTGGATGCACCTGATGGCACAGCGGCCCGACCGACACTGCCGTCCTCTAGCGTAACATCTACTTCTACGGTGGGATTGCCACGGGAATCAAGTACTTCGCGGGCCCAAATATCGACTATAGTTGTAAACAAAGTCGCACCTCCTAATACTCTTGACATTCATTTTGCCTTAGATTGGGTTGGCCTCGGGCGTTCTCTGACGGCGCGAACTCCCGCCAGGACGAACGAGCTCTTATGTTCGTCCTATTAGCAACGTTTCGCCCGTCATCTCTTTGGGTTTGGGCAAGTTCAGCAAATCCAAAATAGTAGGCGCTACATCGGCCAGGCGGCCGGGACGAACTTGCCAGTCAGTGGCCTGCTCAGCTGCGACAATAAACGGCACTTGGTTGCAGGAATGAGCTGTATGGGGCTCGCCGTTTTCGTCCACCATTTGTTCACCGTTGCCGTGGTCCGCCGTTATAAGGGCTGCTCCCTTTTGAGCCAGCACCTCTGATACCACTTGGCCCAGGCATTCATCCACAGCTGCCGCCGCTTTGACGGTGGCAGCCATGTCGCCGGTATGCCCCACCATATCAGCATTGGCAAAATTTAAAATCACCACATCGTGCTTGTGCTGGCGCAGCTCTTCTACTGCTGCCGCCGCCACCTCGTAAGCACTCATTTCCGGTTCAAGATCATAAGTAGCCACCTTAGGTGACGGAATTAGTCGCCGCTGTTCACCAACAAACGGTTTTTCCTCGCCCCCGTTAAAAAAGAATGTGACGTGGGCATATTTCTCTGTTTCGGCTATACGCAGTTGGTTTAAGTTATGTTTAGCTAAGTATTCACCTAAAGTATTCGTTAGCTCCAGTGGTTCAAAAGCCACCGGTGCATCTATGGTTTCGTCATACTGGGTGAAACAAATAAAATGAATCTGAGGCCAATTTGGGCCACGGTCAAAACCGATAAAATCAGCATCCACTAGCGCTCTTGTTAACTGCCGAGCTCGATCAGGGCGAAAATTAAAGTAAATTACAACGTCGCCCTGATTTATTGTAGCCACCGGCCGCCCGCTGGCAGTTTGTACTACCGTAGGTCGGACAAACTCGTCACTTTCACCCCGGTCATACGCTTCCCGTACTGCCTCATCAGCTGAAGATGCTTGTTCACCCTCACCACATACCAAAGCGGCATAAGCTAACGCTGTTCGTTCCCACCGCTGGTCACGATCCATGGCAAAGTAGCGACCGCTTACAGTGGCGATTTGCCCCACATTAAGCTGTTCCATTTTTTCTTCCAAAGCCGATAAATATACGCGCGCACAAGCAGGCGGTACATCCCGACCATCAAGAAATGCGTGTACAAACACCTGGTCCAAACCTTTTTTCGCCGCCAGCTCAAGCAGAGCATACACATGATCGATATGACTGTGTACACCACCGTCGGATAGTAGGCCCATAAGATGCAGCTTATGTCCTTGGGCCTTAGCCAGTGCTTCCTGGAGCGCTGGATTAGTAAAGAAATCACCTTGCCTAATGGCCCGGTTAATACGAGTATAATCCTGGTACACTATTCTGCCAGCACCTAAGTTTAGGTGGCCCACTTCGGAATTGCCCATTTGCCCTTCCGGCAATCCGACATCTTCGCCTGCTGCCGCCAGTGCCGTGTGGGGATAGCGTTCCCAAAACGACATAAAGTTCGGTGTCTTAGCTTGGGCAATTGCATTCCCTAGGCTCTTGGGAGCACAGCCCCAGCCATCCATGATAATCAGAACCACTGGTTTAAGCGGCACGTACTTACCCCCTCTATCTTGACGCCGACTTTACGATGGCGGAAAAGTCCTTAGCCTTAAGACTGGCTCCTCCCACTAATGCACCGTCGATCCCTTCCTGCGACAGGAACTCACTGCTGTTGGTAGCATTAACACTGCCGCCGTACAAAATGCGCACAGCGCTAGCAGCATCGGCTCCAAACTTGGCTGTTACCAAATCACGAATTGTTTGGGCCATAGCCGTTGCATCAGCCGGCTGGGCCGACCGTCCGGTACCTATAGCCCAAATTGGCTCATAGGCAATTACCAATTGGCCGGCCTGATCTGCAGTCACAAGTTTCAAGTCGGCTTCCAGTTGACCCTTAACTACCTCTTTCTCCCGTCCGGCTTCACGCTCGGCCAGGCTTTCACCCACGCATAAGATCGGATTTAGGCCGGACTTAAAGGTTGCCTCCAGTTTTTTGGCAATCTCGGAATCGCTTTCTTTCTGGTACGCTCGCCGTTCGGAGTGTCCTACAATTACGTAGCGCACGCCAAGGTCCACTAGCATTGTCGGTGAAATTTCACCGGTGTATGCTCCTTTTGTTTCGTAAAACAGATTTTGGGCCCCCAAGATCACTTTGCTCCCGGCTATTTGCTGACCAACCGGGTATAAAGCAGTGAACGGCGGGCACACTACCACCTCTGTTACTTGATTATCTATCTTAGAAGCCAAAAGCTCCCTTACTAAGGTCACCGCTTCCGGTACAGTATTGTTCATTTTCCAGTTGCCAGCAATAATAGGAACTCGCATCAATCTCACCTTCTATTTATCTTGGAGTACCATTACCCCAGGTAGTTCTTTTCCTTCAAGAAACTCAAGCGAAGCTCCGCCACCCGTGGAAATATGGTTCATTTGCTCACTCAAGCCAAACTTAGCCACGGCCGCAGCCGAATCGCCACCACCCACCACGCTGATAGCACGGGCATCGGCTAATGCCTGTGCCACCGCCCGCGTTCCAGCTGCAAACGGAGTCAACTCAAATACACCCATCGGCCCATTCCACAGCACAGTATGGGCGGTAGCGATGGTATCTTGATATAGCTTTCTTGTTTGTGGCCCAATATCCAGTCCCATTTGATCAACCGGTATATCATTTACCGCTACCACTTTAGAAACAGCAGCGGAGCTAACTTCTGGCGCTACTATCACGTCCACCGGTAACAGTAAATTCACATTGTGTTCCTTAGCCTGGGCCATAATCGTTTTGGCCACTTCGATTTTATCCTCTTCTAACAGCGAGCGGCCCACCTGGTAACCTTGCGCTGCTAAAAAGGTAAAGGCCATGCCACCGCCGATGATCAGACTATCCACCCGTTTAACCAGGTTTTCAAGAACGGTGATCTTGTCAGAAACCTTAGCCCCGCCAAGGATAGCTACAAACGGGCGCTTGGGCTTATCTAATGCATCACCTAACATTCTAAGTTCCTTCTCCATTAAAAAACCAGCCACCGCCGGCAGGAACTGGGCTACTTTAGCCGTCGAACAATGGGCCCGATGAGCCGTCCCGAAAGCATCGTTTACGTAAAGATCGGCCAATTTAGCTAAATCCTGGGCCAATAGTTCATCGTTCTTTTCTTCCCCGGGATAAAAGCGGATATTCTCTAAAAGTAATACCTGGCCTTCCTTAAGAGCCGCTACCGCCGCCTCCGCTTTCGGTCCTACGGCCACGTCAATTTTTTGAACCGGTTCTTGTAACAACTGTTCCAATTTCTTGGCCACAGGGTCCAGCCGTAAGTCGTCCACCACTTTCCCTTTCGGCCGACCGAGATGAGACACTAAGATAATCTTGGCGCCGGCTTCTTTTAGATACGTTATAGTGGGCAGAGCAGCGCGAATACGAGTGTCGTCGGCCACTATGCCGTCTTTTAGCGGGACATTAAAATCCACCCGCACCAAGACCCGGCGTCCACCCACCGAAATGTCACTAAGCGTTTTCTTGGCCATATCCTTTCCTCCCGCTATCGATCTAACTTAGTACCCTTTTTGCCCAATAAAAGCAATCAGGTCTACGCAGCGGCAAGTATAGCCCCACTCGTTATCATACCAAGCCACTACTTTCGCCATATTTCCAATAACCTGAGTGAGTCCGGCATCAACAACGGAAGAAAAGGAAGTTCCTCGAAAATCGGCTGACACCAACGGTTCCTCGGTATAGCCTAAAATACCCTTTAGCGGTCCATCGGCCGCCTCAGCCAAAGCAGCATTGATCTCCTCCACCGATGCTTCCTTGCCTAATTCGATAGTTAGGTCCACCGTAGACACTGTTGGCGTCGGAACCCGCAAGGCATACCCATTAAGCTTTCCTTTTAGCTCCGGCAAAACAAGAGCCACCGCTTTAGCCGCACCAGTGGTAGTCGGTATAATAGAATAGGCGGCCGCCCGTGCCCGGCGTAGATCTTTGTGATTGGCATCCAGTATCTTCTGATCGTTGGTATAAGCGTGTACAGTCACCATTAGACCCTTCACAATACCGAAACTTTCATCGATAACTTTGGCCACCGGCGCCAGGCAGTTAGTTGTGCAAGAGGCATTGGAAATAATATTATGCTCGCACGGATTGTAGTCTTGGTCGTTTACACCCATCACAATAGTTATGTCTTCGCCTTTAGCCGGTGCAGATACCACCACCTTTTTAGCTCCGGCCTTTAAATGATACTCTAGCTTGTCGCGCTCCCTAAGTTTACCGGTGGACTCTAGAACTACATCGGCCCCTACTTCTTTCCACGGAAACTCATAAGAATCACGAATGTTGTATGTTTTTATCTCACGGCCGTCTACCACTAAACCATTATCGGTAGCGGCCACATCGTGCTGCAATGTGCCGTACAAAGAATCGTACTTAAGCAAGTGAGCCGACATATAGTTATCTCGTACACCGTTTATGCCCACAATCTCGACCGCCGGATTAGAAAGGGCCGCCCTAAAAAAGAGCCGACCAATTCGACCGAAGCCATTAATAGCAACTTTAACCGTCATGGTATCTCTTCCTTTCTTTTCCTTCCCTTATTTTTTGCTTCACTCGCTAACCATGTACAACTAACGGAAAATTTCGGTACATCCCCTCCTCCCAATAAGGTCCAGCATTTTCTGCAAAGCACCCTCATCGGTTACTAGCGTAGTAGGAGGAAAATCGTAGGTTAACACAGCCAGCATAGCCTCCGCTTTACTACTACCGCCAGCTACAGCCATTACATGGCCGATACGCTTAATATGCTCCAACTTTAAGCCGGTACTCGCAGTTACATAGACAATTTCACCACGCCGATTAAAATAATAGCCAAAAGTTTCCCCTACTGCCCCCAGCTGCTCGAGCAAGCTGACTTGGTCGGGCCCAAGTTGCCTCCGCTTAGCCATCGCTTGGGCCTCCCCAATTCCCAGCAGCAGAATCGAAGCTGACCGCACCACCTCCAAGACCTCACGTATTTCCGGTTCCTGAGCTAAAGCAGCCGCTGCCTTAGCCCCTAAACTATCCGGTAAATGTAGCAATCGGTAGTTAGCGTTTAGTTTAGCAGCCATCTCAGCGGCAATGGTCCCCGCTTGTTTGCTTAAATCCTCGCCCATACCACCTCTAGCCGGAACTACCGTAAGGCGGCTATGAAAATTGGCCGGCACTAACGACTCCGCCACTTTCGCCAGCGTAGTACCGCCAGATACAGCCAACACCATATCTTCAGTTAACATGGACTTTAGATGCTCAGCGGCCGCACGCCCCATATCCCGTTGCACAACGTCGCTTCTGTCGCTGTCTCCTGGCACAGCGATGACACGCGCTAGATTAAGATGGCGCTGCAGCATTAACTCGGATGTTGTAAGATCATGAGCTTCATGCATGTATCCATGCAAATCCTCCACTAATTGCTTTCCTTCAGCGGTTAGGACCATGCCCAGACTACTACTGGCAATAAGGCCTCTCTCGCGCAAAAATTCTACTTCGGATCTGAGCTTACGTTCAGTCGTACCCAGCTCCTTAGCTAATACTCGCCGGCCAACTGGCATAAGCAATGAAATAGTTCGTAAAATAGTATACCTCCGGGTTAGAACGTCTATCAGTTCCGGTACTAACCTTTGCTGCAAACTGGTTACCGTTTGCAATGTCTGGCTATTGGGTCGCCTTTCGTCCCGCGTTTGCGCTATATGTCCCGCTTTAGTCAACAGACCCGGCCTCCTCCCGTTCCCCTTTGTTAATTCTTCGTCCGGGAAGAAAATCCTGCCTACCGGTACAACTTTTTCCACACATCACACTAATAACGCCTTCTGCTGGAAGATGACGGAATATTGGCTTCTTGACGATACTTGGCCACTGTACGGCGCGATACGTTAATTCCCCTTTGTGCCAGTATTTTTGATAATTTTTGGTCGCTTAGCGGATTGTAAGGATCTTCTTGTAGTACCAAGTCGGTTATTATCCGCTTGACCGATTCTGCAGCCGCCCCTTTGCCATCAGAACTATCCACTCCACTATCAAATAGTATCCGCAAAGGGAAAACCCCATGCGGTGTCTGGATAAATTTGTTCGCCGTAGCACGGCTCACAGTGGATTCATGAACGTCTATTTTGTCAGCCACTTCTCTTAGTGTCAGCGGTCTTAAGTGACGGACTCCGAAGTCAAAAAAGGACCCTTGTAACCGCAGCAAAGTCTCCACAATTCGGTAGATAGTCAAACGCCGCTGTTCGATGCTACGAATAAGCCATACAGCTGAATTTAACTTTGTTTTGACGTACTTTTTAGTGGCACTGTCAACGCTGCTACCATCGGTTAAAATATGCCGATAAGAATTATTAACACGCAAGCGGTTCCCTACCGTGTCATTTACTAAAATCACATACTCTCCTGCCACCTTTTTCACCGTCACATCAGGTATAACATAGTGAATTTTTTCCCCGTCATTATACTCCCGGCCCGGCTTAGGATCTAAAGTGCGAATAAAATCACGTATCGCTTGCACCTCTGGCAGCGATAACCCTAACTCCTCAGCCACTTTCCCTAGCCGGCCATCTGCTAAATCAGATAAGTGGTACATAATAACTTGGCGAATTTCCGGTGTAAGACAGCCCAGCGCTTGGGCTTGAATAATCAAGCATTCTTCCAAATTCCTAGCTCCAGCACCACTTAGATCTATTCGTTGAATTGCTTTTAAGATCCGTACAACTCTGGACCGGGGTTGCTGCAACATAGCGGCTAACTCAGATACAGTGCAACGAAGATAACCATTAGGATCTAAACTGCCAATGATAAACGAACCGATCCTTTTTTCTTCCGGTGTTCGGGCAACCATATCCCACTCGGTTTGCAAGTGCTCCGCTAGAGTATTTTCCCGACTTAGGAAGCTATCCCAGGCCGGTTGTCTCTTAGAATAATCGGGCACAAAACCCAAATCACTGCCATCGCTAAAGTATTCCAACCACTCCGGCAGATCCTCGGCCGTCTCCGGTACAAAATCCTCCTCCTCTAAGTCTAACAGAGGATTTTCTTGAAGCTCCTCCTGTATAAAAGCCAGTAGCTCTTGAATCGGCATCTGCAAAACAGCAATAGCTTGCCTAAGCTCTTGAGTCATAATTAGTTTTTGGGTCTGTTCTAGAATGAGGCTATAGGCCACACTCATACTATCTGTACCCCTCTCCCCGTTATGACTTTTGGCACACTTACACTGATATCGAGTGTTGCACCTTATCGTAGACCCTTGCCCCTAAAAACCATCTATTATCTCCGGCTACAAAATTCGCCGTGACTCACCTAAAAACCTTCTTCCTCGGCGCCTTAAGCCCGGCTGCCATCTCCTCTAACCTTCTTAGTCGGTGGTTAACTCCAGACTTGCCTAAAGGGGGATCCAATTGCAGACCTAGCTCTTTGAGGGTCGCTTCCGGCTGTTCTAGGCGTAACCTGGCTACCTCCTGCAGGGGTCTTGGCAAAGTTTCCAAACCAACCTTAGCCACCAGTAAACGAATAGCGTCTAGCTGGCGGCAAGCCGCCTCCACCGTTTTGTTGAGATTTGCCGTTTCGCAGTTTACCAAGCGGTTTACTTGATTGCGCACCCCTTTAACCACGCGTACATTTTCGAACTCAAGACGGCTAGTCACAGCACCGATTAATGTAAGAAAGGCAGCAATCTCGTCGCCTTCCTTAAGGTATACAACTTGCCGACCCTTTCGCTCTACCCTCCGAGCTCGCAAATTAAACTTCATGAAGAGGCGAATTAAATGAGTAGCATGCCGCCGGCTCCCGGTTACCAATTCCAAGTGATAAGAACGAGCGGGATTGGTTACCGATCCGGCACCGAGAAAGAATCCGCGCAAATACGATCGGCGACAACATTCCTTTCGTGGCATAGTGGTGCCCACCGATTGTAGATCGCTCCGTAAAAAACCCAATTGAATTAAAAATTCTTTAAGACCGGGCTGCGTATCCACTCGGACACTGTATAAGTTGTGGATGTGTATGCGCCGCGGCTCGCGCGAAATCTTGACGCTAAGAGGCGACGCTTTCTTAAGTAGCAAGAAAGCACGTCTGGCCACTGAGGGGCTTTCGGTGGTTACAATTAACTGCAAACCCGATTGCTTAACTTCTAGCACCGCCCCAGCCCGTAAAAATCCTAATAATTCGGATCGCAGGCAACACGAATTGCCCAGTTCCAACCGCGCTAATTCATCTTTAACTTTCACCGAAAAAGTCTTTTCCATAAATTTTATCCTCCCGGCTCTTAAGACATCAGGTCAAGTAAGACTTTAGCTAGCTTTTTCGGGTTATGACGGGCCATATCATTGGTCGACAGCAACGACGCCTCTTTGATCCTTATACCAAATTGATAAAGCTCCTTCTTCGCCATCTTCACCGGCTTGGCCCCTTCTTCTTGGTATCGGACTAACGTACTCCCTACCGGGTACTCGTTGTTAACAACAGCCCAATCAACAATCTGTCGTCCACCGTGCTCTAATACTGCCCGCACATGGTCGGCCGCGGTATAATCATCGGTCTCACCTGGCTGAGTCATAACGTTGACCACATACACCTTAATGGCAGAACTTTTAGAAATAGCGGCCGATAATCCTTGAACTAGCAAGTTAGGTAGCACACTAGTATATAAACTTCCTGGGCCCAAAACGATTAGGTCCGCCTCGGCAATAGCCGTCAAGGCGTCAGGTACTGGTTGGCAATTGACTGGGTCAAGGCTAAGCCTGGTAATAGTTTGGCCCGGACAGACGATATTGGTCTCGCCCCGAGCCAAAGTACCGTCAGTATACTCGGCCACCAACGTAGCATTGGTTAAGGTAGCTGGCAATACTTGGCCCCGCACCTTTAGTACACGGCTCGTTTCCTTAATAGCTTGCAAAAAATCCCCTACAACTTCGCACATGGTGGCCAAGAACAAGTTGCCGAAGTTATGTCCGGTCAAACCGTTGCCGCTTGTAAACCGATATTGAAACAGTTTTTCCATAAGTGGTTCGGTATCGGCTAAGGCCACAAGGCAGTTTCTGATATCGCCCGGCGGCAACATCCCTAATTCAAACCGTAATCGGCCGGAACTACCGCCGGTATCGGTGACGGTAACAATAGCGGTAATATTATCTGTATATTTCTTTAACCCTCGGAGCAAAGTGGCCAAGCCCGTTCCTCCGCCTAAAGCCACAACTTTTGGTCCGTGAGGATATCGAGTCGGCTTAGTTCCTGTTATCATAGGGCCACTTCCTTTTTTATATCCCGGTGTTGGATAAAAATACGATGTTCCTTAGCACTAAGTAGTCTACCTAACTCCTCCGCAATGGCTACCGAGCGATGGCAGCCACCGGTACAACCAATGCCGATTACTAAACTGGTTTTCCCTTCTTTGATAAAATAAGGAATTAAAAACTCAATCAAATCCCGTACCTTAGACACAAATTCTTTCGCCTCCGGCCAGTTTAGAACGTAATCGCGGACAGCCTTATCTTGACCTGTACCGTCTTTTAATTCTTCTACATAAAAAGGGTTTGGTAAAAAACGAACGTCCAGTATCATATCGGCATCGAGGGGTAAACCCCGTTTGAAACCGAAACTTACCAAGGTAGTAAGTAACCGTTCTAAATCTTCTTCCTCAGAAAATAATAGCCGAATTTCTTCCTTTAGTTGGGCCGGAGTCATATTGGTGGTATCAATCACATAAGTAGCCCGGCTTTGTAACTCTTTCATTCGCTGGCGTTCGGCCGTAATGCCGTCACCAACCCGTCCTTCCTTCGCTAACGGATGGCGGCGACGGGTTTCTTTGTAGCGACGAATTAAAGTTTCGTCGGAGGCTTCAAGAAAAATAACGCGGTATTTAAGCCCCATTTTCTCTAAACCATTTAGACGTTCCAAGATGTGCTCAAAAAATCCCCCGCCCCTAATATCTATGCCTAGAGCCACTTTATTAACTTTCCCCTGCAAACAAAGCTCGGCAAACTTCGGCAACAGGTCGGGAGGAAGGTTGTCAACACAAAAGTAGCCCATATCCTCCAATACCCGTACCGCTGTAGATTTACCAGCACCGGACAGCCCACTTACAATAACAAATGCTTGCATTTGTCCAACTCCTATGCCCCCGATAGTATAAACTCTTCGATTACCTGAGCCACCCCATCTTCCGAATTTCGGCCGGTGACATAGTCCGCTTGGGCACGAACCGCAGCGGGGGCGTTAGCCATAGCTACCCCCAGCCCAACGAACTTTATCATTTCCAAGTCATTATAATTGTCACCAATAGCGATAACCTCACTGGGCGTAATCTGAAACTGATGCAACAAGTATTCTAAACCACTTTGTTTAGAAACGTTAGGATGTATTATTTCTATAAACTCAGGATGAGAGCTGGTCACATGAGCCAGCCCTGCCAATTCCTTTTCCAGAAAATCTCGCGCCGGAACAATTTTCTTTTCTTCCCCTAACAGGAGCACCTTATTAGGCTCTGCTGTTAGCACCTGCTCAAGCGCCGGTACCATTTTGGGCGTAGTTGCACTGGAGACACGATAGCGCTCCGTCCAAATATCGTCCCGATCCACATACAACTGGTCATTAATAAATAAATTAACATGAATGTCATATTCATTGGCTATCTCTAGCGCCTTACGAGCGGCCGGTAATGGTAACGGCAGATCCCGGTACACCCGCCCGGCCGTGTCTTTAACCAATGCACCGTTATAAGTTACAAGCGGCACTACCATCTCTAGCTCCCTTGCAAAGCGCAAAGCCGACGAATACATACGCCCAGTGGATAAGGTAACTATCACCTGGCGCTGTCGAGCGGCCCAAATAGCTGCCCGATTGCGCTCGGAAATGCTATTATCATCATTAAGTAATGTCCCATCAAGATCCAAAGCCAGTAACCGGTAAGGCACTGCCATCGCTCCTCGCCACAATTTCTTCTTATTCCTCTTCTGCTCCTGTTTTTCAACGCTCCTGTTTTACAAGCTCCTGTTTTACAACTTTGAAGATTTACTTCGCCTTAAGCTACTTCAAATCCTGCTCAGATTTAGCAGCGGCGCCAACCGAGGAAGCGCTCTTTATAAAAAGGACTGTTAAGCGATGTTACTACCACACCCCCTAAGCGGCTAGAAGCATGGACAAACCGATCCGGGCCCAAGCACAGACCTACATGAGATGCAAGGCCCGTCTCCTCAGTGGAGAAAAATGCCAGATCCCCTAAAGACGGTGGCCCATTTACCAGGCGGCAATAGTCATATTGCTGGTCGGCATCACGGGGCAGCAGTAAACCAGCGCTGCGATAAACTATGTGTATCAGGCCCGAACAGTCGATGCCCAGACAAGTCATACCGCCCCATAAATATGGTGTTCCCAAAAGCAGCATGGCATAATCTAGGGTTGCCCCGGCCAATTGTGCCCTGGCTGAAGGTTCGGATCTTGTGGTCGAAAACGCTAAAGAATCAGCAGTAATTTGCCCTTCCCTACCATCGGGCAAAAGCACCACCACATAGCCGGCTCGCTCTTCCTTTATCACTAGACGTGTCCCTAAAAATACCTCCACCTTTTTTAATGGAGAAGGGTCGCCTTCTAAATTTATCTCGGCTTTAGCTTTAATCACCGTCGCTAATTCATTACTTGTAACCGAAAGTGGTACTAAATCCGCTCGCTTTAGATACCCCAGATACCCATCTGGCACTTGCCCTTGGACAAAGGAGTTTTTTTCATAAACCCCTAGCACCGCATCACCCAGCAGCGCCTGGGTAAGTCTTTCTGTCTCCCTTGTGCTATCCCAGACATCAGTTACCGGTACATTAACTATGTAATTAACAGCCATGCAATCATTCCCCTCATGGTTTTCCTTCTCATAATATGCGCTAAGAGGGAAAGATAACTCCCCAACAAATTAATAGGCGCTGCTTTGTACGCAGCGCCCGGTTGTGTTGCACCTTAATTAGCCTTAGCGACCGCTTCCGATCTCTTGACAGGAATCAAACCTATCGAGCGAGCCGGCCTGAGCGTAATGCCATAGATGGCCGGCGTTAGAACAGCGTTAATAGCCGCTGTGGGAAGCACCACGCCAATAAACAAAGCCTTAAACGATACCGGTAGTCCCATAATCAGCTGAGCGCTACCTAAAAAGACTGTGCCGCTAACTATCGTTCCCACAAAACCTACTATAACCGCTAACACGTGGTCCTTAATGCGTTCTTGCAGCAGTCGAATTATCCCCATGGCAACTGCCGCTGTGAGGAATTTATCAATTATATTTGGTAGCTGCCCACCAGGCATACTGGTGGTAAGCGCCGCTAGGACGCCAGCAGCCAAACCCGCTGGTATCACCAGCCGCCTATTTCGAAGTAGCAACAGGACCACGAATAGCATGGTGATGAGAAAATCCGGTTTCATCCCCGCCAGAAGACCAACGGTAATTTGATGAAGTACCAACCCAATGGCCAGAAGTAAAGCTGTAAGAGCAAGTTCTTTCGTTTTCAAACCGTTTCCACTCCTTTAGATCAAACAGTAGATAAATGCATTTTAATAAAGGTAAATCCTTTCACGTCACTCTTATCAGCTCCTTTCCGGCAATACAAAAAACCTCTCGTTTCCCTGATGAAGGGACGAGAGGTTTTACTCGCGGTGCCACCCAAATTGAGCCTACCGGCTCCACTTACAGGTACAAGGTTACATATGTATACCCAATACCCTGTCCCGTTAACGGAGGACAACCGGCAGCCACTACTTCCTTACGGTTTCGATCTGCTTCTCCCCGGGTCCATTCAGCCTGCAACTACGTTGCCAGGTTCCCACCTGCCCCGGCTCTCTAGAAACGTTTCTGCCGCTTACTCTTCCCAATCATAGAAGTTGGCTTAGTTAATTCATTGCTAGTAACATTAACACATACTACAACCTCTGTCAAGCCATTCGAGGCGGTCGTCTGTGTCAAGAGTTTAGCTGCCAAAGTGTTCTGCCGCTTCTTTTAGCATCTCTCGGATAGGCAAGTTATAAGGGCAACGGCTCTCGCAGATCCCGCACTCGGCGCAGGCACTTGCTTTAACCGCCATTTCTGCGTAACGCTCAGTCGCCCATTCTTTGAGGCCATACCGGGTCCAATAACCATCAAAGGTAAATACCAGCGGAATCCGGATGCCTTCTGGACAAGGTAGGCAATATTCACAGCGGCGACAAAAGCGGCTTCCTAGCCGGCTAATCTCTATCTGCAGGGATTTTCTTTCTTTGTCGGTTAAAGGTATGAGCTCCTGGCCCAGTTTAGCATTGGCCTTAACCTGTTCCACTGAATCCATACCCGGGATAATAGTTGATACGTTGTAGTCGTTAAAAAACCTAAGTGCTAATTCGGCTGAAGCCAAGGCCCCGCCCGCTAGCGGCTTCATAACAATTACGCCTATGTCCAATTTCTCGGCCAGCGGCAATAAGGTTGTTGCTGCTTCTTGTTCTACCGCATTAAAAGGAAACTGCACCGTCTCAAATTCACCGGTGCTGACGGCAGATACCAGAACATCCAGAACATGGCCGGTAATGCCCACATGTTTTACTTTCCCGGCAGCCTGCGCTTCACGTAAAGCTGCCAGCGCTCCATCAGGCGCTAAAACTTTAGCTAATTCCTCTTTAGTGCGAACGTTGTGAAGCTGGTAAAGATCGATATACTTTAGTTGAAGGTTTTTCAAACTAATGTCAATATCAGCCATCATACCATCTTTTGTCCGCGCCATGGATTTAGTAGCCACAATGACTTCCTCGTGTCTTGGCCCGAGCACTAGGCCAAACTTATCTTCACTATCGCTGTAGCCACGAGCTGTGTCAAAAAAGTTTATACCCGTACTAATGGCTACTTCCAGCACAGTAACCGCTTCTTCTTTATCGATACGCTGGATGGGTATACCCCCCATCCCTATAACCGATACCTCAAGTTCAGTACGTCCAAGACGCCTTTTTTCCATGAAACGCCCTCCTTAAGTGACTAACAACCCTGCTTTTGTGCCTACCCGACTTATCCTCTCTACTCCCACTCAAAGGTTTTTCGCCACTTAGGTATTGAAGCCCTGCTTTATAACAAGGAAGGGGCAGCCGTTATACAGCCGCCGCCTCCAATGTATTTTGCAACAACATAGCGATGGTTAGCGGTCCCACACCGCCAGGTACCGGGGTAATATATGAAGCTACTTCTTTTACCACTTCGAAATCTACGTCACCCACCAGGGCTTCCCCCTGGCGATTGATACCCACATCTACCACTACCGCCCCGGGTTTAACCATATCAGCGGTGATAAGGCGGGGTCTTCCTACTGCCGCCACTAACACATCGGCGCTCTTGGTAAAGTCTTTAAGCTCAGCCGTCTTACTGTGGCAGACGGTCACGGTGGCATCACAAGCCAAAAGCAGATGAGCCATGGGTTTGCCTACAATATTGCTCCGTCCTATTACTACAGCATGTTTACCCGCCAGGGAGATATTGTAAGCGGCCAATAGGTGCATAATACCCCGCGGGGTGCAAGGCACAAAGGTTTTCAAGCCAGCTACGAGTTTGCCTGAACTAAAGGGGTGAAACCCATCCACGTCTTTGGCCGGATCGATGGCTTGAAGGGCTATGTTGGAATCTAGCTGGCGTGGCAGCGGCAGTTGGACCAGTATGCCATGGACGGCAGGATCGGCATTTAACTGTCCAATTAAGTCGATGAGTTCTTCTTCTTTGGTGCTTGCAGGCAAGCGATGTATGAAGGAATTCATACCCACTGCCAGGCAGGCTCTTTCTTTACTACGGACATAAACTTGGGACGCAGGATCGTCTCCCACCAGCACTACGGCCAAGCCGGGTATAATGCCTGTTGTTTTGAGTTGTTCAATCTCTTTGGCTATGTTAACCCTGACATCTGTCGCCACTTTTTTGCCGTCAAGGATTAGCGCTGGCACTTATAAATACCTCCCTCTATAATCTTAATTTATCTTCCTCAGGCTCACGTAATCTCAGTATGTCACATTAGTTTAGAATAAGAGAACGAGGTTAGCTATCTTCGATTGA
>JBMNSQ010000030.1:0-16224 GCA_050945275.1 bacterium
TGCTGATACTTCTTGAAATGACCGAATCAATCACCCTGAGTTTTTTCATCTCTTGCTTTGTCATATTAAATGTTTTCTCTCTCATGGGTGACATTTTATCAGATTAGCTTCGATATGACATTATCACAGATTGACTACACAAAAGAGGCTTTTTTGTGATTGACAGAGGGGCTCAGTAGGGTATATAATACTGTTAGCATAAAAGCTTACGTGCCTTCGCCAAATAAACGAATAAGGAGGCAGTTATGGTCAAAATTGATTTTCGAATGAAGAGAAGCGGCGTACCTATCCTAAGAAAGGCCGAAATAGAAGCTATTGCTGAAAGGCTCCTTGGTGACTACAACCCTAAGGTTTGGGATGAGGCTTGCCCGGTGGATATTGACCATTTTTCTGAGAGCTACGTGGGTTTGGAGATGGATTACCAAGATTTATCTCCCAATCAATCTATATTGGGTATGATGGTTTTCGATAATTGCCTGATCCCGGTTTACGATGCTAAAAACAAGGTAGCAAAGTATATAAGAGCTGCAGAAGGAACGGTCCTTATTGATAACAGCCTTCTTATGGCTGGCCAAATTCAAAGAGAAAGGTTTACCATCGGGCATGAGGTGGCCCATTGGTTGTTACATAGGGATAAATACAAACCAAGAAAGGGGCCGCCGCTGTCAGCGAGCCAGGTGTCGTCTTTTGTTAAATGCCGCACATGGGAAATTGAGAGGCCAAGACGAAAACTTACCACCGATGACGATTGGATGGAATGGCAAGCGGATTATATGGCTTCTGCCTTGCTGATGCCTAGGAGATTATTTAGCCAGGTGGTTTTACAAAGGTTTGCCCGCATTGGTCTTAAAACGGATTATTATGTACGAGGTACTGATATTAGCCTCGATTTGTGGATTGATTATTTATCATATGAGTTGGCTGATAGGTTCAATGTATCGGTTACCGCGGCTAAAATTAGGCTCGAGAATCTAGGGTTGGTATGGTTTATAGTGTAATGAGGTGAGAATTGATGGAGAATATTAGATTTGGTGAGTTTATTGCTGGCATAAGGAAAAAAAGAGGCATAACACTTCGTGGGATGGCGGCCGACTTGGAGATTACTCCGGCCTACTTAAGCGATATTGAAAAAAGCAGACGAAATCCACCGGACATTAGCATGCTGGAGAAAATAGCGGCACGACTTAGTTTAACCAAGAAACAGAAGGAGATCATGTTCGATTTGGCAGGTAGGGACAGGAACGAGATATCACCTGATTTGCCTGATTATATTATGGAAAAGCCCATTGTGACTGTGGCTTTAAGGAAAGCGAGAGAAAAGGCGACGGATCACGATTGGGAGGAGTTCATTAGAAAACTAGATAAAAAATAGTGGGCCGGTAGGAGCCCAAATTTTTTACCCCCATGTTAGCTAAGAAGCTTACATAGTAACAACGTAACCAGATGACCGTTGTTACTGATATGACAGGTAGGATGAAGGAGGAGAGAGGTGCAGAAGGAGAAGGCGTTAGAGCAACTCGTAAGAGAAGCGCAGCTAGGAAAAAGGTCAGCTGTAGAGGAGATAGTGAGAAGATTCCAGCCGCTGGTATGGTCCACAGCCCGGCGATTGGCCCCGGCTCTAGACATGGTGGATGATATGGTCCAAGAAGGGAACTTGGCTTTAGTAACGGCAATTTGTGATTATAGACCGGGTACAGCTCCCTTTACCTGGTATGTTAAGCGGCAAGTATATTATGCTGTTTCCTACGCTTTAAGGTGCAGCCGACGTACCTTAGAACGCGAAGGGATTAGCTTGGATGCACCGGTGGCTGATGAGCAAACTCTTTGCAGTGTCTTGACTTCGGATGAGCTTGGACCGGAGGAGCAAGCTCTGGCAGCAGGGGACAAAGAAGCCTTTCGGCAGGCCTGGAGCCACCTTACTCTTCGCCAGAGGCAGGTGGTGGCCGGTAGGATGCAGGGGCTAACCTTCGCTGCCATTGCCAGTCAATTAAAGATTGCCCCCACCACTGCCAAAGGTGCTTATGCCCGTGCTGTAGTTCAGTTAAAAAAGTTACTTACTACCCAGGTCCAAAGGGTCTCCTTAAGTCAGTTTATAAATGAGGGCGGACAAAAGGAGGTGTAAAGATGGCCGTACAACGTACACCTGAGGTATCGCGGCTGCAGCTTCAACTGCAGACGGGAGTTACCGAGGACAATAAGCCAATTGTTAAGAACCGGTACTTTAACAATGTAAAAACAGATGCCGTTGACGAAAATGTATACAATGTGGCTCAGTCGTTGGCTGGTTTGCAGGAGTACTCGCTGCTAGTTGTGCGACGCATTGATACTAGTGCGTTGGATGAGTTTTAAGGGAAAAACCAGTCTTTGTTAAAGGGCATTTTACGGTGAATAGGAGGTGAACTTAGGTGGAAAAAACCTTAGTAATGGTCTTTAAGAACGCCGATGGGAAAAATGCTTCTATTTCGATAGCAGCCCCAAGAGAGGATCTGGATGCCGTCGAAGTGGTGCAGGCCATGCAGGAGATAATTGATAACAATGTCTTTGTCACCAGTGGAGGTGATTTGGTAGAGATTGCTGCTGCTCGCGTAGTAAGCCGCGAGGTCACCGAGCTGGAAGTAGTGTAACTTAAGCGAGGTGATTAAAGGTGGAAGACCTATGGGCACAAATTGCTAACTTGGGATTTCCGGTGGTGGTTACTCTGTACTTGTTAATACGGATGGAAGCCAAGCTGGATGAGCTTACCAAGAGCATTGCTGATCTGGCGCAATCGATTAACACGCTGGGAGTGTAAAAGTAACCGGGTCAGACGTCCGCCCTGGCTCGGTTTTATTTTTATACAATCAATCGCCCCCTCTTCTTTGTTCTTTGGTGCCTTATGCGGTTATGAATTTGGTAACTATGGGGCACATTAAATCATGGTTTGGACATGGTTTTTGGTTTATCTATGAGGAGGTTAAAGGTGTGAGTAAGACAACTAGTGCGTTGTTAGTAAAATTCCTGCTAACTTTGGCTGCAGCTGCGGTTCCATTTATATTTTTTAGTGACAACCCTTGGGGAACTGTTACCATGCTGGCTGTTTTAGGGACAGCACTTAATTATTTGATAGGGGATTTGGCTATACTTCCTACCTTTGGAAATGTGGTTGCCGCGATAAGCGATGGACTTTTGGCTGCCATAACCGCTTTCATTTACGGTCGGATAACCCCAGGTTTTAGAACAACCATGGAGACATTGGTGACCTTCGCCATACTTGTTATGGTAGCCGAGTACTTTTTTCATCAATATCTTATCCGGTCGGAAAAGGTAGCCCCTTAATGGGTCAACTACATTGAGCCGACAACTTATCTTTTTAGGCAAACTGGGAACTTCCGTCTGGGGTTCCCAGTTCTATTGCTAGCGTTTTTACGAGCCTAGACCATAGTCGCACTGTAATAACCGGCGCTGCCGGCAGTGAGAAAGAATTCCCGATCTTGGTCAAGATTGCGTCCCATGGTGGTGAGTTTAAATGGAAAGTGCCTGATGTTGGTCAGGACTTTTCTTTGATCGGAGACTACTTTGACCTGGTGTTTACGATCTAGCTGATGGGTCTTAATTTGCTCTTGGATGTACCGGTCTTTATCGGGATCTAGTTTGGGTAAGACCACGGTAGCTGGGGTGTGAGCTATTTCTTGCAAAATGGTTAGGCTGTGGTGGCTGATGCCGTAGTGCCGGGGACGCTTATCGTTGAAGCTAATTCGAGGGATAAACACGGGGTGCCCACCTAAGGTATTTACAGCGTCTATAATGTACCCTTGCTCTATTCCGGAAAAGCCGTATTTGGTTCCAGTGCCGGTAATTCCTGGTCCCATGGTTACAATTGCTATATCGGCTTTAAGAACGGCTCGGGCTCCGATTAGGGCAGTGTAAATATTTACGGCCTCAAAGTCGCCGCCGAAGGCTTGCCCCAAGGTAACTGTTCCTTCAATGAGGTTGTTTTCTTTTAAGAAGGCTATATTTCGGCTATAGCTAGCGGGTAAGGCACCACCATCGGTCATTATGTAACCAATCTTTAGCGCTGAGTTTTGGCGCTTGATGTTAAATGCTGCTGGAAGAAGCATACTGTGTAGCTCGCCAATTATCACCGGCATCTTGCCTAGACTCTTAAAATCGCGAAACAATTGATGATAAGGGCTGTTTTCTTCTTCCATGGTCATAACGGCAAATTGCCATGGGGTGTAACGGAGTTTCATTATGTGTCCCGGGAAAGTAGGGGAGTGTCGCTTAAGGAGGGCTTTTGAGTTTCTTTCAACTGAAACTACAAAATGATAGCCACCGCTTCCGAGCCCCAGCAGGCCAGCGGTGGTATTTAGCAGCACCTCGTCGCCGGGTTTTATGTTTCCGGTAAAAAAATCATAATTTATGGCGCGGTGTTGACTGGAGTCGGTCAGAACTTTTATTTCGGTGCAGCCGGGGTAAGTCTTTAGGATTTCGATTACTTTCCCTCGGCGGTAGCTAATCATATCCACACTTCCTACAAGATTAGTTTTGGCGACCCAGGTTATCAAACAGGCTCAAGATTCGGTTGTTGGCGATGACAGTGCTGAGGGAATATCTTTCGGTAAATAAGTGAAGGGCGATAAGAATAACTAGGGTGGTTAGTTTTGCGCTGTAGTTAAACTGCCTCACGGCTAACATACCAGCGGAAATTCCCAGCACATTGGACCCGGCATCGCCCATCATGGACCGAGCTTTAAGATCAAAGGGGAAATATCCGATCACCGTACCGATAAGCGGCAACAGAAGAACAAAGTAGCGATATGTTCCGGTAAGAAAAGAGCTTAATCCCAAAATAAAAAGAAGGAACAAGTAAAATTTAATGGCTCGTCCGGGTCTAAGATCCAAGAGATTAAGTAGGTTTGTAAACAGCGCTAGTACTAATGTACTAACGATGATTTCTACTAAGCGACTGAACCACACGCTGCTTATAATAAAGGCTATTAACAGTCCCCCCAGAGCTTTGACGGTGCCGGTGGTGAGCTGCCTCGAGAGCAAAGCCTTAACATGGCCCCTTAGCCCTAAAACGCTTCGTGAGCCCAGCATATCGTCAATAAACCCGAGCAAGCTTATCGCTGACAAAGCTTGGGTCAGTAGCAGCACCGTGGGGACATCAAGCGCTATTTCTAAATACATTTTAGCCGCTGTTAGATAAAGAGCATACCAAGGCCATGAGCAAAGGACAAATATTATACCGATACCCTGGGGTATCAGTTCGCCTCGGAAATTTTTTCCCAGGTGGTTGCTGCACTGAAACATATCGATAAAATATGGTGCTAGAAAGTGAGCGGTGAGGGCCGAGCAAAAAAACAGTATCAAGAAAAGGCCATGCTTAGGCACCAATTGTTCGCTCCTTTAATTTTTGAACTAATATCTTTAGTATGTCTATAAATTGAGCGCCGCGATGCGCAAAGCCTGGCCAATTTCTGCCGGTTATATCATGGTACATATCCACATCTACTTCAACTACTTGGTATCCTTTGGTTAAGATGTCGATGAGCATCCCTACTTCCAAGCTATAACCATCGGGTATGGGAGCAATGTTGTCCAGCACGTGGCGTTTGAAAGCCCTTTGACCGGAGAGGGCGGTAGAAAGGTGTTCTCCGGTAAAAAATTTTACCCCGCCCGCGGCCAGGGATTTTACTAAACCGAGGCCCCCTGGTTTGTCCGCTGGTTTGAATCTGGCTATGGTTACATCGGCGTCATTGTTAATGAGAGGTAGCACAAGCTTATAGGCCTCACAGGCGCTTTTCTTTAAATCGGCGTCTAAAAACATTATTATGTCGCCGTCAGCGTGCTTAAGTCCGTGCCGAAGAGCGCCGCCTTTTCCCAAGTTACGGCTTAGTTTTAGCGTTTGTACCTGGCACTGGGCTGCTTTGGCTAGGGTGTTATCAGTGGAGCCGTCGTCAATAACCATGATTGTCCATCTTAGTGTCGGCAATATTCGGTGCGCAACTTTTTTTATGCCGTAAATGGTGTCCTCGATATTAGCTTCTTCGTTATAAGCCGGTATTAATACAGAGACCCTCACCAGAGTTCCTCCTTGTCGGCGTAAGGTAGAAGAGCGTTAGCTGATGCTTTTATCCCGTAATTACCTTCTTTGCCGGTCATGATTAGCACTAACGAAGTCTGGCCGATAATAGTGTCCACGTTGTCCACGGTAGATATTCCTTCCTTCTGATAACACTCCATGCAAGAATGTTCTATATCGCTACGTTCTACTCCCACTATGCGGATGCTTGTTTTTTTGAGTTCTCTAATTAGAGGGATATCTACTGTTTCTAGTTTATTAGTTTTTGTGTTGTTACCTCCGACCAGGATTACAAAGTCGGGTGCTATGTCAAAGTTACCACTTACCTGGACAAATCCCTGTTGCTCAAGCTGTTTGATGCCTTCTGTTTGGCCGAAAGCAATGGAATCAACAATTGATTTGGAGATTGGTGCAACGGATGGTTGCTCAATTTTGTCTATGGCTAGGACTTTATCTGTTATAACTACGGACGCATTTATATTAGCCCCGGCCATCTGTAGTGTGTTCTTAAGATAAGGATACAGGAGGTCCTCGGAAGCTTCTATTATAACAATGTTTAACCCATCAAGTTTATATCTTAGATACTCGGTAGCAATGTTTTCCGAAAAAACTCGTTTTTGTTCCAGAATGTTTTGCAAGTTGTCAACTTCGGTTCGTAAGGTCTGGTTGGTTTGGGTTAGGTTATCGAAGGTACTTTCTAGGGATGCAATTAGTTCTGTTTGCTGCCGCAAGATAATAGCATTGGAATCTAGCTGAAAACCGATAAGTATACCAATACCTAAGGCCATAAATACAGCTATCAGGGTGACTACTAAGTACCTGATGTTAATGAACATCTACCGTTCTCCTTTTAGTGCCCGAAGATGACTCTTAGTCTTAGCTCCAGCAGTTTTAAGATATATTTTATTGGTGTCGAGGTTACGACCAGGGTGATCATGGGGACTAAAGCGGCGATAAACAACCCTAATATATAGCGAAGGTTAAGTTTGGGGTTATATAATTTACTGACGCCTTTGGCATCGACCAAGATAGAACCTACTTTCAGCCTTACCAAAAAAGTGCTCGCCATTCCTTCCCGGCCTTTTTCGAGGAAATCGATCATGTTGGAATGAAACCCCACCGCTACAATTAGATCGGCTCCTTTTTCGTAAGCTAGGAGGAGGGCAATATCTTCGCTGGTACCCGGGCAGGCAAATATTTTGGTGGCCAGACCTAATTGCTTTATGCGCTCAAGTCCAGGCACTTGTCCATTACGGTACGCGTGCACGACAATTTCTCGGCAGCATTTCAATGCTTTGTCTGAAATGCTATCCATGTCGCCGATAACCATATCCGGTAGGTAGCCAAAATCCACTAGGACATCGGCTCCCCCGTCTACACCGACCAAGACCGGTTTTACATCATCCACATAATCTCTTATAGCCGCCAAGTCTTCTCGGAAGTTGTTACCCCTGGCTACGATTAGTACTTGCTTGCCTTTAAAGTTGGTATTGGTTGCGGGAATATCTACCTGACCGGTGATGAAGGATTTTTCTTTTTTGGCATAGCTCAGGGTATTGTCAATGAATCTGTTTAGCGCTTCCGCGATGTTTTCTTGAGCGTCGGCCATTTTCTGTTCGGCGATTTTGGCAGTGATAATTGTGCCTTGAGCCATTAAGGCACAATTTTTGTATATGCGCCCCTGATTGTCTATGGTGATGGTGGAGGATTCGGGCAGGTTCATGATGGCGTCGCCTGCGTTGTCCACTAAGACAATATTTGCTTTCAGCAGTGTTTGAGGGCCAAGATTTGGGTATTTACCAGTAATGGACTGCCGGGCATTTATCACTGCAGATACCTTTTTCGCCACCAGGTCGGCGGCGGCAACTTGGTCCAGATTTTCATGACAAATGACCGCTATGTCGCCCGGTTGCAAACGTTTAACCAAATTCTTGGTCCTACGATCCACTTTGGCCGTTGCTGTTATAGTCATATTAACCCCTATCCATATATGTAACTAAGACATATTCTTTCCTTATCGCCTCTAATTAGCCATTTAGTTGTGGGATTGTAGTAGTTTACGAAACTGCCTCTCGAACAACTCGTCGTTTTCTTTTCGTCGAGCCGGTACATGGGCAAAGCGTCCGCTGGCGCGGCGTTGCTTTTGGGCTAAATGTCTTTCAAACAATAATCGGTCGATATTTTTATCGGAATAAATGCGCCCGTTTTGGTCGATGGCTGCTGCTCCCTTGGCCAGGGCCAAGGTGGCAACGCCATAATCTTGTGTTATCACAATATCACCTGAATCGGTTCGGTTGATAAGGGCGTAATCCACGGCATCTTTCCCTTGGCCAACGGTGATAACTTCGGCGTAATCTGACTCCAAGAGGTGATTCACATCGGTTACCAGCACCACACACACACCGAATTCTTTGGCCACTTTTTCCACAATTTTCGTTACCGGACAGGCATCGGCATCTACTAGTACTTTCATAGGTGTTATCACCTCAAACTTCATTGGTTCTATTCTTGTTTTCTTTAAATATTATAACCTAGGACAAGTGATACCAGGTTAAAGCAAATATTAAATGAGCATTATTTGTATTGTTTTAATTTGTCGGTTAAGTAAAAACAAAATGTGATTGACAGCAAATTGTATCGGAGGTATAATTGTCACTAATTACCATGCGCGCGGGTAAATTTGTATTGGGTCAACGAACTAAAGGAGGGAGTTAAATGTTACGGAAGTCATGGGTACGGATGCTTTCGGTTATGGTGGTTGTGATGCTCCTGTTTTCTATGAGTGTTCAAGCGGCGCCTGATGTTGAGCAGCTCCGCAGGGAAGCCATTTCTTCAGTGGAAAAACAGGCCCAGAAACTGTATGACATGGGCGACTGGATGTACCATAATCCGGAGCCAGGTTATTTTGAGACGGAAGCAGTGAAGTTACTTACAGGCTACCTTAAGTCAAACGGATTCAAGCTGGACATAGGTATAGCCGGGTTAGAGACGGCATTTAAGGCCGAGTACAAATTTGGTAACGATGGTCCCACAGTGGCGTATATTGTGGAGTACGACGCTTTGCGTGGCCCTGGTGGTACGGCTTTTCATGGTTGTCAGCATAACCTACAGGGTCCGGCCGGGCTTGGGGCGGCAGTAGCTCTCAAACAGATGATGGAGAAAAATAAGATTGCTGGCCGGTTATGGGTAATCGGTACACCGGCCGAAGAGATCCCACCACCGGCTAAAGGCAAGATGTTAGCGGAAGGTGTATTTGACGGAGCGGACGTCCTTCTTATGTTCCACGGTAGCGGAACCACCAACCGCTTGGCGGCTGGTTGGTCTGGAGTAACCCTAGATTCTACCCGTTATACGTTTACGGGTAAGAGCGCCCATGCCTCTGGTGATCCCTGGAATGGTCGCGATGCGCTTGACGCAGCTCGTCTAATGTTCGCTGGTGCGGACGCTTACCGGGAGCACATTTTGCCCGATGCTCGTATTCACGGTGTAATTACTAAGGGCGGTGAGGCTCCTAATGTAATCCCTCCGATTGCAGAGACAGATTTCTTCTATCGTCATCCGACCAGAGAATACGTGGATCAAATGGGCGAGCGTCTAGCGACTATTGCCAAGGCGGCCGCCATGATGACCGATACCGAAGTGGAGATTACTAACTATGGTAAATACTATAACACGCTGGGCATAGCGGCACTGGAGGAACGGGCGTTTACCTATGCTAAGAGTTATGGCGCCACAGAAATAGTAGAAGAACCCCAGACGGGAGGTTCTACCGACTTTGCTGAGCTATCCGGAAAGTTTCCGGCCATCTGTATAAGTGTTGCTAGTAAGCCGAAGACAGCGGCGGGGCACTCTATTGAAGCAGCCGATGCTAGTATAGCTGACATTGGTCACCAAGGTATGCTGATAGCGTCGAAAGTGCTAGCGGCTTTGGGAGTGGATATCTTAACTGATCCTGAATATCTAAGCGGTATCAAGTACGAATTTACTGAGGCCGGCGATCCTCCAACAGTAGAGACATATACAAAAGTAGTGCGCTGGTAAGAGTTATAAAGTGGACGAACCGTGCCCGAAACGGCGTGGTTCGTCCACTTGCTTTTATCCCAGTGGGCCGACTAATTTATTTTGCACGGACATATTTAGTATTCATTCCGTGGCCGTCAATGGACAGCAAGCCCTTTCTAACTAATTGCCTGATAACTCGCCCGGCCATTGTTTGAGAAACGGCTAGCAAGGCTTCTACATCTTTTCTGGAGACAGCTTCTTTTTTTGTCACCAGTTCTAAGACAGCTTGTTCGTTCTGGTTTAGTGACTTGGCTTCGGCAGCTGCGTTCATATTGGGTAACATTACCAGAAAGGCATTACCCGTTACCTTTACTTCCGGTTTTATGCCACAATCCCGGTAGCTATTCATAATCTTTTGCATGCCTGTTCCATAGGTTTCTATCAACTCGAGACGGTAAAAGACTTCTGCTAGCTTTTCGTTACGGCAGAGGGAAATGCCCAACATGACATCGTCCAGGGTAATTCCTTTTACCAGACCGCCCATGGAAACAAATTCAATCCGGTCATCGAACATACTGATAAGTGTGCTGCCGCCGTAGGAGTAATCCCGGTGCACAACGGAGTTCACTAAGGCCTCGCGTAGGGCTTCTTCGGGATAGTCCTTGCTATCAATACGATGTAAGCCGGAAAACTCAGCTCTGGTTTTATTAAGCATGCTAATATAGTCGTAAACATCGCTGAGTTGTTTGAGTATGGAGCCATTGAATGTGCGCCGGTCCTTGAAAATTGACTTGGTCTTACCTTCAAACACAGCTGCTTTAATATTGTAGCTGCATTGATCGGATAGCAAAAGTGCAATATTGGTATAAAGACCGTCGGCTCTGACTAGTCCTAGCGCTTTCTTTTGGTTGCTGCTAAAGTCAATGCCACGTTCACTAAATTCTTGTGTCGCCGTCTGGAAGGTCAAATCTTGATTGACGGAGCGCATGTCTTCAAACACGTTACCGTCGGTTTCTTTTATCATACGGCGGATAGCTCCATTTGTCGCTGCAGCGGAGGAAGAATCTTTGCGGACAAAAACGCCGGTTGGGTTGAGCCCTTGATCAACCAGATAGTACGGACTTGTGGGTCCTTTTTCAACCTCAACTTTAACAATTAATTTCCCGGCAACGGTCTCGATGCCGCAATTCGTAAACTTAGTAATATCGGGCTTAATAGATTTTTTGATTAGGGTTGACATTTGCGAGGAAACCTCGTCGGCGTTTTTTACACCAAGGACCTCACCACGATTATTGACACCGATAATAATTGTACCGCCGTCACTGTTAGCTAGGGCTACTATGTCCTTAACAATACTTTGAGTTATTGATCGTTTTAACACTACCGTAGGGCTTTTCTGGAACTGCATAATATGAATCCCCTTCTTTCTAATACTAGTCTAACACACACTAACACATTATGCTAATAAATGTGCCAGTGTGTGTTAGACATAGGGGATTGATATGCGAATTGGTATGTGACGCAAATCTAGTTGCGGCCGAAGACCGTTCCTTACTGTTGCTTGGTCTCTTGTGGTAGTGTTATTTCAGGCGCTGTCAGGACTTCATCTGGAATGGCGATGTTTTCTATGTCGTTATAAGTGTAGTCTTTGGCTCTCATAACCATTTCGATCGCTTCTAAGGGGATAGACTCATCCTGAAATTCTTTGGCATAAGTCACTAAAGCGCCGTAATCGGACTCTCGGGTAAGATAATCATCCACGCCAACGTAGCTTAGGCCCCAGAAGGATACACTGTCGATAATACTGCTGGCCCCGCTTAAGGCTTCTCCTATTAGTGGACTATCTCCTAAAGAGCCTAAGGTAGCACTTAGAAATTCCATGATGTCGTCAATTTTTCCGTAAAAAGCAATTTCATATACCTGTTCACCATTTAACTCTGTTGTTCCCAGTACTTTGTAAAACAGGGATTTCTCTAGCCCAGGCGGGATTATTTGTGTGCTTTGCTTAGCTTTTTCCATTATATCTTCAAGATCGGGTACCATACCGTCGGGATATCTGGACCAGCGTAATTCTCCTGTTTCTGGATCAGGCAATTGCTGATACATTTTTCCGTCGACGATGTAAGATTCGGTAACGATCTCTTGATCACCTATGTCCGGTAATTGCAGCTTCACGGTGGTGGACTGGTGAATTGTAGCGGGTAGGACCATTTCTTGGATCATTTGCAGACTTGAAGTAAGAGCTGGAATTTCGTCAGCTCCTTCTGCTTCCGAACGGGGGATTAGGCGCATGGTGCCGTCCATAGTTACCCGCAAGCTGCTGATGTTCTCAGGCTCGGACTGAGCTTGAATCTTTTCCAATAAGTCGATAGCTTCCTCGGTGGTCTTAAAGACGTTATCCACTAGGGCTGCACCTTCTTCTTTGGTTAGTACAGTTAGTGGATCACCGGATACTAAGCCCAGGCGGGTAAGCCAAGAATAGGTGCTATAAGCCCAGTGGTCTTGGGGGAGTGTTATGTCTACGGTAGCTGGTGCGAGGATGCCGTCGGTTAGGCCCAATGATCTTCCTAACAAAACAGCTGCTTCCACCCGCGTGATGGGGCGATCAAGGTCGGCCTGTTTACCGGGAACACCTTTCATGATACCTTGCTCAAGCAGGATGTCTGCCGGTTCGCCTTCGCCTTCTAAGTCTGCTGCGGTAACTAGCAGGGCAGCAAACTCGCCACGACTAAGAGTTGATATTTCGGTAGCGCTGTCTTCGGGGAGTGGAACCTCTGCCCAGGCTGCAGTGGGAACCATTAGTATTAAAACAATACTTATGACCCATAACCATTTACGCATCTGTTCGCCTCCTTATTTTTTATCGTCCGACTCTATTATAGATGCTTTTATGATAAAAAGTATAGTAAAAAGGGTAATTATTGTAGGCATAACTGTAGGCATAACTGCACCGAAGGTTAGTTGACAGGAAATTAATTTGCCGATATAATTTTTTCTAATTACTATATATACGGAACTTAATATAAAATGACCAAAGGAGGAAGCCACTTGGGCGTTTACTATGGCTGACAATGGAGTAGATAAAATATTGAGAATTGCTGATTTCTTACCAGATGGTATTGCTGTTGTTACTGGCGAGAGTGTATATGCTTATGTTAATCATGCTTATGAAGAGTTGGTGGGTATTTCGTCTGATGAGGTTATCGGCAAGAAGGTTAGCCATTTGGTAGAAGGAGGTATCTTATCTTCGCCCACGCTTACTGAGATCATTCAGAGGACTAAGCAGCCGGCTAGCATAATACAAAAAATGTCATTGACAGGCCGAGAATTGCTTCTTTCTGGGAACCCGGTTTTTGATCAGCAGGGGTCGCTTCTGTTTATTGTAGCTACGTTAAGGGATATGACAGACCTTAACCAGGTAAGGAAGGAATTGGAGCAGCGTACGGCAGAGACCCGGTATTACCGTGATGAACTAGCACGAATAACTAAAAGTAACACGGCTAAGGTATTTTATCGCAGTAAGGCGATGTCTGATATTATCGATTTAGCGACCCGGGTAGCTCCTTTTGATACTACCATACTTATTACTGGTGAATCCGGAGTGGGTAAGGAAGTTGTTGCTCGCTATATTCATGACTTGAGTGCAAGGCGGGAAGGCCCATTTGTGGAGGTGAACTGTGCTGCCATTCCGGAGCAGCTAATTGAATCGGAGTTGTTTGGTTATGAGGGCGGCGCTTTTACTGGAGCGCGAAAGCAAGGGAAACCGGGTTTGTTTGAAGTTGCACATGGTGGGACGCTGTTTTTGGATGAGGTGGCAGATTTAAGTTCCAGCACCCAGGCACGCTTACTTCGCGTGCTGCAAGATAAAACAGTGCGCCGGGTAGGGGGCGTTGATAAGATCGAAGTAGACTGCCGAATTGTAGCGGCCACTAACAAAGATTTGGAGTATATGGTGCAAACAAATGAGTTTCGCGAGGACTTATATTATCGATTAAAAGTGGTTCCAATTAGGATTCCTCCGCTTCGTGAACGAAAGGAAGATATTGCTGCATTAACGTTTCATTTTATTCAGCAGTTCAACAAACGGTATGGGTTTGCTAAATCGATTGAGCCTGACGTGCTGCAGATGTTTTATGGCCATTCCTGGCCGGGCAACGTTCGTGAACTGGAGCATACTATTGAACGTTTACTGGTTACTTCGGTAGGATCAAAAATTGGGGTTGAAGCATTGGTCCAGAGCGCTTCTTTAGACGTTGGTGGCTTCGCTTTTGCCTCTTTGGAAGATTATTTAGACAACGCTGAACGTCAATTACTGCAAAACTTATATAGTTCCCTGCGCAGTACGCGCAAGGTAGCGCAAGTACTTAAAGTAAGTCAGCCCACAGTGGTGCGGAAACTTAAGCGGCATAAAATAACTGGTGCAAGTATGTCAAAATAATCATTTGTTAGTCTTCTCTAAAGAGGTGGGAACACCGGAGAGGAAATAAGGGTCAGGCTAGGATGAAATAAAGAGGAGAGGAGCATTGGTTGCTCCTCTCCATGTTTTTAGTGGCCGTGCCTTAATGCTCGGCCAGCTCGAACCCCTGTTATTTTGCCATCTTGTACTGCTAGTTGTCCTGATACGAGTACGTGAATGATGCCTACGGGGAATTGACTCGGTTCGGCGAAGGAATTTGTATCGATAATTGTATCTGGGTCAAAGATTGTGATGTCGGCCACTGAGCCTTCACGCAGAATGCCCCGATCTTGCAAGCCGAGACGTTGGGCGGGCATAGATGTCATTTTTTTAATGGCGTCATGCAAAGAAATGACTTTTTCTTCCCGTACGTATTTTCCTAAAATACGGGGCATGGTGCCGTAGACCCGCGGGTGGGGTTTGCCGCCAACAATACCATCGGAACAAGCGGTCATGTAGTCGCTTTTCATGATTTCCTTCACGTCGTCTTCGCTGCCGTAAAAAACAGTCATGGTGACAGCGTCGTTTTCTTCAATAAGAAGATCACAGACTACGTCGAGAGGGGTTTTGTTCAATTCTGCTGCTAGTTCGGTTACTCGTTTCCCTTCGGCAAAGCGGTTTTTATCTGACTCGACGGCATTGATCATAATGCCGTCCCAGCCACAGGCTGCGATCCAGTTTTCCCAGCGCTCGGGGGTAACGTTGTCTTGAACCTTCCTGATCTCTTCGCGCACAGCCGGATCTTTTAGACTCTCTAACAGCTGCTTTGTTCCGCCAGTATGGAAGCGGGGCGGGATTACCGCGTCGAGCATGGTACTACCGGCGATATATGGGTACTGGTCAAAGGTGACTTCTAGTCCTTTGGCCCGTGCTTGTTCGATCATTTCTAAGGCTACTTTTGATTTGCCCCAGTTGGGACGGCCGCCAGCTTTGAGGTGGGAAATATGGAGCGGGCATCCGGCTTCTAAGCAAATGTCGGTTACTTCTTTAATAGATTCTTCCAAGTAATCGCCTTCATTGCGCATGTGGACGACAAAGAAACCACCGTAAGAGGCTGCAACTTTGCATAGCTCTACCAGTTCATTGTGGTCGGCATACATACCGGGCGGATAAATTAGTCCGGTAGAGAAGCCGAAGCCGCCTTCTTCCATGGCTTGGGCTAAGAATCCTTTCATTTTCTCCAGCTCTTCGGCTGTGGCTGGTCTATTTTCCCATCCCAGGGCCATGGCACGAATTGCACCATGAGGGACTAACATCATGGAGTTGGTAGCTGGTTTGACGGCATCGATGGCGTCTAGATACTCGGCCATGGTGTTCCAATGCCATTCGGCGAGGTATGTTCCGAGGAGGCCAGAGATGCGTTGCATCATGGGTTTTTTGTTAGCGTCGTCAATGGGTGCTACGGAGAGGCCGTCTTGGCCAATAAGAGCGGAAGTGATTCCCTGCATAAGCTTGGCATCTTCATCGGGATGCTTAAAGACGCGCAGATCAGAGTGGGTATGCATGTCAATGAACCCAGGAGAAACAACTAATCCTTTAGCATCGATGACGGTTTGGGCTTCGCTGTCCAGTTGGTGGCTTATGGCCGCTATTTTTCCGTCTTTTACGCCGATGTCGGCTTTGAACCATGGGTTACCGGTTCCGTCCACAATACGGCCGTTCTTGATTAAGACATCAAACATAAACCGAATCTCCTTTCAAC
>JBMNSQ010000031.1:0-16189 GCA_050945275.1 bacterium
AATCAAACAGGGTTGCCTAGTGGCCATCGCTTTTTCTGAATTTACTTGGGGGACATTTTGTCAGTCCAAATGAGCATGTTTTGGGGTGACATTTTCACTGTCCCTTGACACACCTTTTCTCTTATTTTTTAAACAATAAGTGCCCCATATATCTAAAGCTTATCCTGTTGGCAAAACACTAAATAAATCAAGTTGGTCGGTGGCTGGTAAATGATCTAAACAACCAGCATCTTGTAATAATGACAATAACGTCTTGGACAAACGTCCTCTGATTCGTAGATCCTCTTGAGAAGAAAAAGGCCGCTCCCGCCTGGCTAAGACAATATTTTCGGCCGCTGTTCTCCCGAGTCCCGGTACACTTATTAGTGGTGGTAATAAACCTTGATCTGTAATTTGAAACCTTGTCGGATGCGAATTTGTAATATCAAGCGGTGCAAAGTTTAAGCCTCGAGCAAACATCTCTCGTACCACTTCTAGGATGGTAAGTAGACTTTTCTCTCTTGCCGAAGCTTCATTGCCTTTGGTCTCCACAGCGTGGATTTGCTTGATCACCTCTTCGGGTCCTTTTGAGACTATTTCTAAGCTAAAGTCATCGGCCCGTGCTGTAAAATAGCTAGCATAAAAAGCAGCTGGATAATGAACCTTAAAATATGCTATACGAACCGCCATAAGAACGTAAGCCGCTGCATGAGCTTTAGGAAACATATATTTGATTTTACGACAAGAATCTATGTACCATTCGGGTACACATTTTTCTCTCATCATGGTTTCCATCTCTGAGGTAAGCCCCCTGCCCTTGCGCACATCTTCCATTATCTTAAAAGACCAGGCCGGGTCTAAACCCTGCTCAATTAAGAACAACATGATATCATCACGAGTACATATAACCTGAGATAGATTAGCTTGTCCGGTACGAATTAGCTCTTGGGCATTATTTAACCAAACATCGGTTCCATGCGATAATCCAGAAATGCGTACTAACTCGCTAAATGTCTGTGGTCTTGTCTCAATTAACATTTGGCGAACAAAACGCGTACCAAACTCAGGTAGTCCCAAAGTGCCCACTTCAGACCCGATGTCATTTGCCGTTACACCTAAAGGTGTGACTTCGGAAAATAACTTCATAGTGTCTGCATCGTCCAAAGGTACAAAGCGCGGATTCACACCTGTCATTTCTTCCAGCATTTTAAGTACGGTAGGATCATCATGTCCGAGCAGGTCAAGTTTTAGTAAACGATCACTGATAGAATGATAATCGAAATGTGTAGTTCTAACGTCACTGTTCTTGGCATCTGCTGGGTGCTGTACTGGTGTAAAATCAAGGATATTACGGTTAGAAGGCACGATCATTAGTCCGCCTGGATGCTGTCCTGTTGTTCGCCTTGTACCACATAGTCCCATCGCCAATCGCTCAGCCTGGGCCTTTCTTAGCTTTAATCCATTGGAATCAGCATAAGCCCTTACAAAGCCATAAGCTGTACGCTCAGCAATGGTAGAAATGGTCCCGGCCCGAAAAACATGGTCCCGCCCAAAAAGCTCCTCCGTATAACGATGAATTTGAGCTTGATATTCGCCAGAAAAATTAAGATCGATATCCGGTACTTTATCCCCTTTAAAACCTAAGAAAGTCTCAAAAGGAATATCCTGGCCCTCTTTTATTAGAATCGTTACGCAATGGGGACAGTGTTTGTCGGGTAGATCATAGCCTGAACTACTACCCTGACCCGGATTAACAAATTGGCTGTAACAACACTTAGGGCAGCGATAATGAGGTGGCAATGGATTTACTTCTGTTATCTGACACAAAGTTGCCACCAATGACGACCCCACTGATCCCCTCGAACCTACTAAATATCCATCTTCTAAGGATTTTTTAACTAATTGATGAGCAATAAGGTATATATCAGCATAACCATTTGAAATAATGGAGTTCAGCTCTTTATCTAAACGACTAGCCACAATATCCGGTAAAGGCGTGCCATATAATTCCTGGGCCTGACGACGAGCCATTTGCTCAATTTGATCGGCGGCGCCGTTAATCTGGGGGGTGGCTAAACCAATAGGCATCGGTTGAACGTCTTCTATCGAGGCTGCTAATTTGGCCGGAGATTCAACCACTACCCGATAGGCCGTTTCTTCTCCTAGATAATCAAATTCTTTCAGCATCTCGTCGGTGGTTTTTAGATAAAGTGGTGGCTGGAAGTTAGCGTCACTATAGTTTTGACCCGTTAATAGGATTCTGCGAAGCACTTCATCCTCGGGATTAAGAAAATGAACGTCTCCTGTAGCCACCACCGGACGATTCAGCTCAGCACCCAAGCGAACCAAATAGCGATTGAGCTCCAATAATTGTTCTTCTGTTTTCTCACCTCTACGCACCAAAAAGGCGTTGTTTTCCCGGGGTTGAATTTCTAAGAAGTCATAGAAGGAGGCTAGGCGCCTCACTTCTTGTTCGGGGAAATTGTGAAGTATGGCCCGAAAAACTTCGCCTGCTTCACAAGCTGACCCTAAAATGAGTCCCTCCCGATACTCTTTAAGCTCAGAGCGTGGAATTCTTGGTACACGGTGAAAGTAATTAAGATGAGCCACGGTAATTAAGCGATAAAGGTTTTTCAGTCCGGTTTGGTTCTTTACCAAAATAATAATATGGTACACTGGTGCCTTATCATAAAGTGGATCCTGTTCGTCGTCCACCAGATACCCCTCTACACCGTATAATACCTTAATACCGTACCGCCGACCTAGTTCGTAAGCTTCCGGGAAAGCCTGTACTGATCCATGGTCGGTAATAGCCACAGCCTCGTGACCCCAAGCTGCCGCTAGTTCAAACAAATCTTTTAGCCTTGTGGTAGCATCAAGAGAACTCATTTGCGTATGAAGATGAAGTTCCACCCGTTTTTGGTCCGCTTCGTCCTTCCGCTGTTTAGGAACTATTATCTCCATAGTATCCGCCCAAACTATTTCTTCCCCAGCAAAGCGGTCAAAAGTCAACTCTCCTTTGACCCGTAACCAGGTACCACTGCCTACTTTTGCTATTGCCTCTTCTTCTTCGGGCTTACGAAGTAAAGTTTTTACTGATATTGCATCTGTCTCATCAGCTAAATCAAATAAGAACAATCTCTTGCCTTTTTTTGTTTTGCGTATTTCCCACTTCGTAACGTAGCCTTCAATTACAACTTTACTCCCTAAGTCTTCTTCCCCTAAAGCGGAAATCGGCTGATAAGTGCCGCTAATGGAACTACCTAACGCTGTTTGATCCGGTTGTAAATTTGTTTTTGGTTGATCTTCAATCTCTTCAAGATAATGCCGAAGCTCATCCTCTTTAGTCGCTTTAAGCTCGGCTTCTATATCGGCGGCTAAATCCTTATCCCAATCCACTACAACAGCAATATCGCCGTAGTTGTACTTAGCCCACAATTGTTGGATCAACATATCTGCTCGACGGGTTTTGAAAAGATGAGCCGTAAACTCATTCCCTAAAATAATCGTTAATGTGTTATTATCAAAAGACCAACTAGCTGTTTGTAGCCACGGCTCGAGAAAAGGTAAGCGGGTAGTGACTGTCGCTATTGATTGTGACCACAACTCGGCTAATGAAGGCCTAACCGGCTGGGCCATTTTTATTGTCTCCATACGCAATACAACTTCTGGATTAGTAGCGGTATAGTTAGCTATGCTTTTTTCAACCGTTGTAACCACCGATTCCGGTATCGCAACGGGTGTCTCAATTACCATCCGCCAGGTCTCACCACTGGGTGAAACTTCTACCTTCTTCAATCGAGTTTTGACCAAGGTTTCCTTTAATTCAAATGGGAGCTGTAAATCCTTGATCAAACTTAGCCAGGAATCATAAGCACTTGTGTCAACGCTCATCGCCTGTCACTCCATGTACTCCCTCTACTCCCACCAGCTCAGTAATAACCTGCTGTATGGAAACCGCAGAAGGTAAACTCAGTGTTAGCCAAACCAGCAACCGTCTCTCCAAGGTCGCATCTTCCATTTTTATATCTTTGATGCTTACTCCCAATTTGCCTAGACACTGACACACCAAACCCAAGCGCCCTGGGAGATCTTCTAATTCTAACCGGACAACCTTATGCTCCGGGCGAGCAGATGGCAACAACTTCTCTAATCTCGACAACGGGCCTAGCGCAATAAAAGCGAGAAATACTGTGAACCCTGCTCCCAGGAAAAAACCTGCACCGCATGCTAGCCCAATAGTCGCCACGACCCACAGACTAGCAGCCGTAGTGAGACCACGAACGGTAAGTCCTTCTCGCAAAATACTCCCTGCACCAAGGAAGCCGACGCCGCTCACAACCTGTGCACCGAGCCTAGCTGGATCCGCACCGGGAATAGACTGAGATAAGACCATCACTAAAGCTGCTCCAACACTGACCAACGTATGGGTACGAAAGCCCGCTGGTCGATGAGCACTTTCGCGCTCCAAACCAACAATAGCTCCTAAAACAAAGGCCAGCGTTAACCTAATTATTAAAGCTAACTCTTTACTCATCACGCTAGTTCCGCGTTAACTTCAGACTAGAAAGGATCTCCTGATACATCTTTAGCCGAGCCCCAAGACCTTTTGCTAAACCCAGTTTTTCCTCTTTCATCACATGGGTGACATCATGCCACGGTACGCGTACCATGGATATATGTTGTTCGTGTACATATTGGGTCAATGCCACCTCAACCCCAAAGCGACTAACATCCAGCTCGGGTATTTGCTCTAACAACTCTCGCTGTACTGCTCTTTGACCGGAAAGAAAAGGAGCTATCTTTTGGGCCAAATCAGTGGCCAAGCGTCCTTGAGCAAATACGGCCACGGCCATCGGTGCTCTATCTACCAACACCGGCCGCAGTAAGCCCTGTACATGAGTTGGCGTAAGCCCAACTAGATCAGCATCAAGCAACACCAATATACTAGCTGTAGTTGCCTTTAGGCCGGCTAAAAGGGCTGCCCCCTTGCCCTGATTTGATGGTAATTCAAGCACCTTGACTTTAGGCCCAGCCTCCCGGGCTTCATCCGCTGTCTCATCAGTGGAACCATCGCTAACCACGATAATCTCCGCAATTTCATCCACAGCACTTACTGCTTTAAGGACATTACCTATTCGTCCAGCTTCATTATACGCTGGGATTACAGCTGCTACCTTTGTCATATCATGCAACCCCCAGTCTACAATTACCACCGTGGTTGTTGGTTTACTATCTCTGATTGTACACTAGAGACAACTTGGGTTTTATCTAGTAAGAAAGTAGTACCCTCAGCCCTTAGTCGCAGTTCAACTTTTCCTTCGTTTAAGGAACGCGGACCAACGGTGATGCGTAGTGGAAAGCCCATAAGGTCAGCATCTTTGAACTTAACTCCTGCTCGCTCATCCCGGTCATCGATAATAGTTTCAACATTATTGGCCGTTAATTTTGCATATAGTTCCTCCGCCAATTCACGCTGTCTGTCGTCTTTGTAATTAACAGGCACAATGACTACATGATAAGGGGCAATAGCCATCGGCCAAATAATACCGTCTTCATCATAGCATTGTTCTACTGCTGCAGCCATGGTTCGAGGGATACCAATACCGTAAGAACCCATGATAATATGACGGCTATCACCGTTTTCATCTAAATAGGTGGCTCTTAAGGCCGAGCTATATTTCGTTCCTAACTTAAAAACGTGTCCCACCTCGATTCCTCGTGTGGTTTTAAGAGGGGCCGTGCAGCGAGGACAGGGGTCGCCGGCAACGACATTTTTGAGATCGAGCACTTTATCAGCTGTCCAGTCACGACCATAGTTGGCATTGATCAAATGGGCATCAACTTCATTGGCCCCTACTACTGCATTTACAATTGTCGTTGTCTCCGGATCAGCCATAACAAGCACACCATTTAGCCCAACTGGCCCAGCATAGCCTACCGGAGCACCGGTTACCTGCTCCACAGTAGTAGTATCGGCAAGCTCAATTTCCAGGGCATCGAGAGCGTTCTTTAATTTGATCTCATTAACATCACGGTCACCACGAACTACAACCGCCACCAGCTGCTCACGATCGCGATGGATTGCTCGATAAATTAATGTCTTTACTAGCTTTACCGCCGGCACTTGTAAAAAATCAGTCACTTCTTCAATGGTATGTTTATTCGGTGTAGCTACCTTTTGCATAGCTAACTGATTCTCGCCGGTCGATATAGCGGTAGCAGCAGCTGTTACTGCTCGCTCTAAGTTAGCGGCGTAATCACAGGCCTCACAATAAGCAATCACGCTTTCGCCGGTCTCGGCCAAAACAATAAATTCATGGGAACCGGTTCCACCAATAGCACCACTGTCCGCTTCAACCGCTTTAAACTTCAATCCGCAACGAGCAAATATACGCTCATAAGCCTTATACATGGCCTTGTAACTAGCATCCAAACCTTCTTCGTCACGATCAAAACTATACAAGTCCTTCATAATGAATTCTCGGCATCGGATAAGACCCAGCCGAGGACGAATCTCATCACGAAACTTAGTCTGAATTTGATAGATTCGTTTTGGCATATCTCGCCAAGAATTTATTTCTCCTTTCACTAAGGCGGTAATAATCTCTTCATGAGTTGGGCCTAAGCAAAAATCCCGCTCATGTCGATCCTTAAGACGAAACAATTCTTTTCCATAGACATCCCAGCGACCCGATTCCTGCCACAACTCAGATGGATGCAAAACTGGGAGCAACACTTCCTGACCGTCAGCTGCATCCATTTCTTGCCTAACAATATCTTCGATTTTGCGCAGTACCCGCCAGGCCAGCGGCAAATAGCTGTATACACCGGTGGCCGTTCTTCTTATGTAACCGGCCCGAAGCAAATATTTATGGCTTACTACTTCTGCTTCGGCCGGTACTTCTCGCAAAGTAGGCGCAAACAATTTTGACATACGCATAATCGAAACTCCCCCTAATTTAAATGGTTTGCTACTTATTCTTCCCTTCACTCAGAGCTGTAGGGTTTTCCGCTCGCTCCTGCGAAGTCCATACAGTGGGAAAAGTTCTGCGAGCAGTCTGAGGTTTAGCTTAGCACTTCACCTTATTGTCGCTCGCGGTGAAGCTTCTTCAGCTACACTAACACTATCTGGGTTTACTAACAAATCTTATTTCTTCTAACAAAGCACTGGCTAGCTGCTCTTCCGGTACTTTGCGTACAATTTTTCCCCGCCGAAATAACAGCCCAGAGCCACGCCCCCCAGCTACACCAAAGTCAGCCCCAGCTGCTTCTCCCGGACCATTTACAGCGCAACCCATTACTGCAATTCTTAGTGGAACCTTCAAACTGCTTACTGCCTTTTCTACCTCCTGGGTCAACTTAATAAGATCAATCTGACAGCGCCCACAGGTGGGGCAGGATATTATCACCGGCCCGCGCTCCCTAAGGTTAAGAGACTGCAAAATTTGATAACCTGCTTTGACCTCTTCTATCGGATTACCGGTAAGGGACACTCGGATGGTATCGCCGATACCCTCATAAAGGAGCACTCCTAAACCTACCGCTGAACGAATTGTACCTGGCCCAACAGTGCCAGCCTCTGTAACACCCAGATGAAGGGGATAATCGCACTTGTTGGCAGCCAAGCGATAGGCGGCAATCATAAGTGGGATGTCAGAAGCTTTAAGTGACAACACAATAGCACTGTGCCCTGTATCCTCTAATAATACTGCTTGCTGCAGTGCGCTTTTTACCATACCTTCAGCTGTGATTCCTCCATGCTCCTCCTGAATCTTCTTGTCTAATGACCCAGCATTAACGCCAATTCTAATAGGAACCTCACGTTCTTTGGCCATTAAGGCCAATTTCTTTACTCGGTCTGGATCACCAATGTTACCGGGATTGATCCTAAGTCCAGCTATACCCGCCTCTAAAGCCAATAAGGCCAAACGGTAATCGAAGTGAATGTCGGCAACCAAAGGTACTGGCGTGCTCCGGCATAAATAGTGCAACGCCTCGGCGGCCTCTTTATCCGGCACAGCTACCCGCACTATTTCGCAGCCTACGTCAGCCAGTTCGCTTATCTGATAAAGCGTACGCTTTACATCTCTGGTATCAGTATTGGTCATGGACTGGACGCTAATAGGTGCCCCATGTCCCACCAAAACATTACCTACCATTACTTGCCGACAGTTTCTTCGTGGTCTTACCACAACCTTACACCCCCAAACCTAGACGCCTAAGATCCTGGTAGGTAGCCATGGCCAACAGTGCTAGCAATAACAGAACGCCGATTAATCGGATGGCCCCTTCTTGCTCCGGACCAAGCCTTTTACCTCTAATGCCTTCCCAGCTAATAAGAATCAATTGACCACCGTCAAGCATAGGAATAGGAAATAGGTTAAAAAGCCCTAAATTTACACTTAGTATGGCGGCCAACGACAATACGTTAACAAAGCCGGTACGAGCTACTTCGCCAACAGCTTGTACTATACCTACAGGTCCAGACACATCGGTAGCTTGACGTTGCACTATCATCTCTACCACACGGTCAAGAATAAATATAGTAGTTCCCAATGTTTGACGTGCTCCCCAGTATAATGAAGCCCATGGGAGATGTTCTTTCATAGCCCTCTCAATGCCAATTACACCTCGCTGCTCACCGTCATCAACTAGCTCTGGCGTAAGGATAACGGTAAATATCTGTTCGTTTCGTTTTATAGTGACGTTAGTAGGTTTACCTGCTCGCGGTGAAATAGCGGGTATAATTTCCGTCCAAGCCTCAATCTTAGAGTCCTCAATAGCTATTATCTCGTCCCCAGATTCAATCCCTGCATGGTGAGCTGGACTATCAGGAATAACTGCTCCAATCTCAGCCTGTTTGACTGGCACACCGACCATAAAGAAAATCAGGGCAAACAAGAGCGCCGCTAGAATGAAATTCATAAAAGGCCCTGCTCCGATCACCAGCAACCGTTTAGCCGGTGGCTGACGGTGAAAAGAACGCGCATCATCATTCTCGCTGCTATCTTCTTCACCCAGCATCTTGACAAAACCACCTAATGGAAAAAGACGAATAGAATACATTGTCTCTCCCCGTTGCTGCGACCACAATTTAGGACCAAGACCGACTCCAAATTCTTCAACCAAGATTCCTGCCTTCTTAGCCATAAGAAAGTGACCCAGTTCATGGAAGATCGTAAGCAATCCAAATACAAATAGAAACGCTACCACTGTGGTCAATAAAACTCACTCCTTAGATATAATCCGCTTAGCCAGATGCCGAGCCCAAGCGTCAGCAGAAAATATCATTTCTAAGGTAGCATCAACCTCTACATCGTGCATCGATAAGACTTGCTCCACCACTGTAGCAATATCTGTAAAATGCAACCGTCCAGCCAGAAACTCTGCCACTGCCACTTCATTGGCGGCGTTTAACACCGTAGGTGCTGTCCCCCCAATTTCTCCAGCTTCTCGGGCCAGGCGCAAGCAAGGGAATCTATTAGCATCTGGTTCATCAAACGTTAACGTCTGTCCGGCTAATTGGAGTCTTGGCCACGATGCTTTTAGCCTACGGGGATATGTAAGTGCCAGTTGGATTGGCAGACGCATGTCCGGCAAGCCAAGCTGCCCTATAACAGCTCCATCCACAAATTCTACTAACGAATGCACGATACTCTCGGGATGGATAAGAACCTTTATCCTAGATAAAGGAATATCGAATAACCACCTAGCTTCGAGAATCTCTAGTCCTTTGTTCATCAAGGTGGCCGAATCTATAGTGATTTTAGCCCCCATGCTCCAATTAGGATGGTTTAAGGCCTCTTCAACCGTCACCTGCTGCAGCTTATCTTTTGGCCAGCTGCGAAAAGGCCCTCCTGACGCCGTTAGAATTAGACTTTGAACTTCATCGCTCTGACCTGACTTAAGGCATTGCCATATAGCGGAATGCTCACTGTCCACCGGTAATAGCTTAGCTCCGCTTACGATAGCCTCTTGCCTAACAATGTTGCCTGCAGTTACCAAAGTTTCTTTGTTAGCCAAGGCAACACACTTACCAGCTCGTACAGCAGCTAGCGTAGGAACTAATCCAGCAATGCCAACAATAGCCGCCAGCACTATTTGACTATCCGAGCTTCCGGCAATTTCCGCGATGCCTTCGTCCCCGGCTAGTACCCTAATCTCGGTGCCCTCAAGCGCCCTTTTTAATTGTAAGTACTTATCTTTAGCTGCAATGGCCACCGTCTTGGGAGAAAACTTTCTAGCTTGCACGGCTAGTAAATCTACGTTTTTTCCGGCGGCCAAAGCTGTAATCTCTATTTCATCAGCCAATGCTGCAGCCACTTCCAGCGACTGCCGTCCAATAGAACCAGTAGAACCCAAAATTGCTACTTGTTGCATGTTTTCTCACCTACAATTTCGTCAAATCACCGAAAATCCCGAGTCGGAGTATAGCTCTAAACAAAATAAGTGTGAGCGGTCCTATTATGACGCCATTGGGCCCAAACAACTTAATACCAACGTACAGCGACAAAAGAACTGCTAATGGATGCAAACCGGTACGGCTCCCAATAATCTTAGCCTGAAGTAGTTGACGGACAATATTCATAGCTGCATAAACCGCCGTTAGTCCGATGGCTAGGGGTATGTTTCCGGTTATGATAGTCACAATGATCCAGGGAAGAAATAACAAAGTAGGTCCCAGCACAGGGATAATGTCAAGCAGCCCGCTTATAAGCCCAACAAAAAACGCATAACGTATTCTTAATAACAACAAGCCAACTACTGTTACCAATGTGGTTATTGTAACCAGTATTAGTTGAGCCCAAACAAGACCTACCAGGCTAGTCATTATCTCTTTTTCCAGCCTTTGCACGCGCTCTATGCCAGTAGGGGACAAAAATCGATGGACTCTGGCCGTCAGCTGAGCCCGGTCACAACTAACAAAAAAAGCGACAATGAAGCTAAGTACCAAATTAAAAATGAGATTTGGCACAACCGTAAGTGATCCTAATAATCTTCGCAGTAACGCCCCAGCAACATTATACAGCTGCTTGATACCTTCTTCCACAGTCTGTAACATCGGCGTCGGCAAACGAACATAAAACGCTTGGGTTTGCATTGCCCATTCTTGAAGAGTTTCGACCATTATGCGACTATATACAGGCAGGTTTCGAATTATGCCCTGGATATCCACTGCTACACGAGCCGAAAGCAACACCAACAAAAAGGCGCTAATGGTGATAGAACTTATAATTGTGATTCCCGTAGCCAATGGGCGAGGCATCCGAAGTCGCCTTTGCAAAAACTGAACCGCCGGCTCTAACATCAAGGCTAAGAACGCTCCAAAGGCAAAAGGAAGAACGAGAGGAAGTATATAGCGCATGCCTAAGTACAAGACTACGATAAAGAATACGATCCCAAATAAATATAAGCCACGCCGGTTCATAACTTACAAACCTCCTCCCCAAACTAATCGGAGGAAAAAATAAAGGGTAGGTGCTACTAACAAAAGTGCATCAAATCGGTCGAGAATGCCTCCGTGTCCAGGTAAAATGGAACCGGCATCCTTAACTTGGGCCAGTCGTTTTAATGCCGACTCTAACAAATCACCAAGCATAGCGGCCAAACCCACAAGCGCTCCTATAGTAGCGCCTTGAAACCATCCAAGACCTAATTTAGGTGCTAAAAGTAACATAACAACCACACTGCTTACTAACCCAGCACCAGCTCCAGCCCACGTTTTGTGGGGACTTAACTTTGGAGCTAACTTGTAGTGCCCAAAGTACGAACCAACCAAAAAAGCGGCACTGTCCGCCGTCCACGTCAGAACAAAAGCTAATAAGACGAACCACTCTCCTTGTGGCAACGCTCTGAGCAGCAGTAAGTAGCTAAAAAACAAGGGAATATAGCATGCTCCGAGAAGAGCTGTGCCAGCTTGCTGGAAATTGTACTGAGGAAAGCCAAACAGCACCACCATCAATAAACCCACCAGTCCACCGGTAAAAAGCAGCCAGCTGTACTCTAGTCCATGTACAAAAGTACCTATTATAAGTAGTGCCGATACCAGGTATCCCCAACTACAAAATAAACCGGGGACTAACGTCAGCCGATAATACTCAACTAAACCACCTTCTGCCAGGGCCAGTACAAAAAGACAAAAAGGCCACCCTCCCTGTAGCGAAAGCATAACAATAGCCGGGATCCCCACTGCCGCTGTAATAACACGCGCCACCATTTTAATCACCCTTGTCCGTAAGGCCACCAAAACGCCGTTCCCGCCTTCGATAGGCCGATAAGGCGGCCTCGAGATCTTTTGTAGAAAAATCCGGCCACAGTAACGGTGTCACATAAATTTCCGTATATGCCAATTGCCATAATAGAAAATTGCTTAGCCGCTGCTCACCGCTGGTACGAATTAACAAATCTGGATCGGGCAACCCGTGCGTGTACAAACCATTTTCAATATCATCTATCTCAATATCGGCTGCCTTTAGCTGGCCTGCCTCCACTCTGGCTGCAACTTGCCGTACAGCCTGCAGTATTTCCTGTCTTCCACCATAATTTAGTGCTATGTTAAGCCTTAGACCATTACAGCTAGCCGACTGCTCCTCGCAACAAGTTATAACTTTAATTGCCGAACTGGGAAGGTTCGACCGTTCGCCCAGGAATCGCACCTGTACATTTTGTTTAACTAACTCTGCTGTTTCTTTATTTACATATTCTTGAAGCAAAGCGAAGAGTCCTTCCACTTCAAAAGGAGGACGACGCCAATTCTCAGTAGAAAACGCATATAGTGTTAAATACCTTATATTGTATTGGGGCGCCGCCTTAACCATGCGCCGCACCGTTTCTAATCCCGCCCTGTGCCCGTACAGACGGGGCAGACCGCGTTTCTTGGCCCAGCGACCATTCCCATCCATAATAATAGCCACATGATCGGGGTTGGGTCTGCTATCGCCCGTCTTGGCTCTTATTTCTAAAGCCATTCGTATCCCTCCCATAAGGTAAACGCCCCCTTTTACACAGGGGGCACATTACCTACTGGCTGCGTCTGGGCCTTAACTACTACTATCTCTACATTGTCACTATCCACTTTTACTCGCGCAACACGCAGGTCCGAACCCACCGGCGGCCGATTGGATAACCATGCTTCTTTTACATTTACGGTAAGACCAGCGCGTTTGCACTCATTTATGGCCTTATCTACCTGCCAAGCTAGCATTTCCGGCAACACTCGAAACTTAGGCCTCACACGCTCATGATCTCCTTCTCTTTCGCCTGAGTTACACCGTCGATATCTCGAACAAAACTGTCGGTGAGTTTCTGTATCTCTTCTTGACGCCTTTTAGTCTCATCCTCAGATATCGACATTTCCTTTTCTAAACGCTTCAGTTCGTCATTAGCTTCACGACGGATATTGCGAATGGCAACTTTTGCTTCCTCTGATTTTTTCCTAACAGTCTTTGAAAGATCGCGCCGCCGTTCTTCAGTAAGACTAGGAATAGGCAAACGAATAACAGTTCCATCGGAAGACGGTGTCAGTCCTAGATCAGACTTTAAGATGGCCTTTTCGATTACACTAACCATAGAACGATCCCAAGGCTGAATTACAAGTAGTTGCGGTTCGGGTACTGATATGGTCGCCGCCTGGTTAACAGGCGTAGGACTACCGTAGTAGTCAACCATAACCCTATCCAGCAATGCCGGTGTGGCCCGACTGGTACGCATAGAAGCCAGCTCTTTGCGGAAGCTTTCTAACGTCTTCTTCATTTTAGCTCTGGCTTCACTCTCAACCTGACCTAGTGGCATTGTTCTCCCTCCCTATAATAGTACCAATGCTCTCTCCTGTTACCGCCCGCTTAATATTGCCCGCTGTCGAAATACCAAACACTAGAAGCGGTATATCGTTATCCATACACAATGAAGCCGCCGTGGAATCCATTACACCCAAACCCTGGTTAAGTACATCGATATAAGTAAGCTTGTCGAATCTCTTTGCTTCCGGATTCATGAGCGGGTCCGAATCATAGACGCCATCAACACGCTTGGCCATCAAAATAACTTCGGCTCCAATCTCAGCCGCCCTGAGTGCTGCAGTAGTATCTGTACTAAAGTAGGGACTACCGGTTCCACCGGCAAATATAACAACCCTACTTTTTTCCAAATGGCGAATAGCCCGACGGCGAATATAAGGTTCAGCCACTGCTCGCATCTCGATACTACTCTGAACACGGGTATCTACCCCAATTTTCTCTAAAGCATCCTGCAAAGCCATAGCATTGATTACCGTGGCTAACATGCCCATGTAATCGGCCGTAGCTCGATCAATACCCATTTTGCTACCGGCTACACCACGCCAAATATTACCGCCGCCAACAACAATGCCAACTTCAACTCCTAGCCGGTAGATTTCTCTTACTTCCCGAGCCACTACCCTAATAACCTGGTGATCAAGGCCAAAACCTTTTTCGCCAGCTAGTGCTTCGCCACTTAGTTTGAGTACTATTCTCTTATATTTCGGCTCTGTCATTGCTCGTTCCTCCCGACTAAAAAGTGGTAATCGGGCAGGATCTCATTCTACCGTTTCACCAAGGCTAAAGCGAACAAACCGACGAATAATTATGTTCTCACCAATGCGGGCAATCTTTTCTGACAACAGGTCGCTGATTTTCTTGTCAGGGTCTTTAATGAAGGCCTGTTGTAATAAGCAGTTCTCACTATAGTATTTTGCCAACCTTCCCTCTACAATTCTTTCCACTACTTTTTCCGGTTTGCCTTCGTTTAAAGCTTGGGCACGCAAGATTTCTTTTTCTTTGGCTAAAGCTTCCGCCGGAATATCTTCCGATGATAAGTATAGTGGATTTGCGGCTGCAACTTGCATGGCGATATCTCTAGCAAACTCCTTAAATTCATCGGTACGAGCAACAAAATCAGTCTCACAATTAACTTCCACCAATACACCTAGTTTGTTACCCATGTGGATATATGACTCGATAACTCCTTCAGCGGCTATGCGACCAGCTCGCTTCGACACCTCAGCCAAGCCTTTTTCACGTAGAAACTCTGCTGCCTTTTCCATGTCACCATCAGTTTTTTGGAGCGCGCGCTTGCAATCCATCATGCCCGCCCCTGTTTTCTCGCGAAGCTCTTTTACCATTCCTGCTGTAACTGCCAATTGTCCTACCTCCCTACATAATAAAAGGTAAGGGGGTAAGGGTATTGTTCCCCCTGCCCTCACCCTTACCTAATCTTTACTCTTCTTCCGCTTCCTCGGTCTGCTCTCCTTGTTTGCCTTCTAAGATAGCATCGGCCATCTTCGATGTAAGAAGTTTTACCGCTCTAATGGCATCATCATTACCAGGAATAATGTAGTCAACTTCATCAGGATCACAGTTAGTATCTACAATAGCCACAACAGGAATGCCTAATTTTCGTGCTTCCGCTACGGCAATACGCTCTTTGCGTGGATCCACTACATAAACAGCCTGTGGTAATCCCGGCATGTCTTTAATGCCACCCAAGTACCTGTTTAGCCGCTCTTTCTCGGCTACTAGCTGCATAACTTCTTTCTTGGGGAGCACGGTAAATGTCCCTTCGGACTCCATCTTTTCCAGTTCTTCTAACCGACCGATTCGTTTCTTAATTGTTTGCCAATTAGTAAGCATGCCGCCAAGCCAACGAACATTAACATAGTACATTCCACAACGCTCGGCCTCTTCTTTTATTGATTCTTGGGCCTGCTTTTTAGTACCAACAAACAATACTGAGCCACCCTGTGCTCCAATATCACGGATGAAATTGTACGCTTCATCGATTTTTCGTACAGTCTTCTGCAAGTCAATGATGTAAATACCATTTCTTTCAGTAAAGATGTACTGGGCCATTTTTGGATTCCAACGCCTCGTCTGGTGGCCAAAATGAACCCCTGCCTCCAGTAACTGCTTCATGGTAACTACTGCCATCTGTTAACCTCCTTAAGTTCGGCCTCCGCTTCCTTCAACCCTATCCAGAACCACTTGGCACCCCTGGCCAGGTCTAGAAGCGTGTGTTTTAACCGGAAGTAAGTATACCATAGATTACCGGCCTTAGCAATATAGCACGGCCTCTCATGTAGTCAATCTGTGATAATGTCATATCGAAGCTAATCTGATAAAATGTCACCCATGAGAGAGGAAACATTTAATATGACAAAGCAAGAGATGAAAAAACTCAGGGTGATTGATTC
>JBMNSQ010000032.1:0-16163 GCA_050945275.1 bacterium
GGTCTTTTTTGATAAATCCTTACTGCGACGGAGATAATAGAAAAAGACGTGGAAGGGAGGATGGATTAATGGCCTTAACCCCAGGTCTGGGCAGCTTCTTGGGGGTTGTTCAGATTTTTTTTGCCATTGTTATCGGAGTTTATTTTTGGAACTTGTTGCGTTCACAACAAGGTAACAAGGTGGCTGTGGAGCGGGAGTCGCGAAAGGAATTGGATAAACTGCGGCAAATGCGTGAGATATCGCTTAGCGAACCTTTGGCTGAACGTACGCGGCCTAGTACCTTTAGCGAGGTCATTGGACAAGAGCAAGGATTAAAGGCCTTGAAGGCAGCCTTGTGCGGTCCAAACCCACAACACGTCTTGATTTACGGCCCACCTGGCGTTGGTAAGACGGCGGCTGCCCGACTAGTACTGGAAGAGGCCAAGCAAAACCCTCTTTCTCCCTTTAAGAAGGATGCTAAGTTTATGGAAATAGATGCTACCACGGCCCGTTTTGACGAGCGAGGAATTGCCGATCCGCTTCTAGGTTCGGTGCACGATCCCATTTATCAAGGTGCGGGACCGCTGGGTATTGCCGGTATTCCCCAGCCCAAACCGGGTGCAGTAACTAAAGCGCACGGCGGGCTGCTTTTCTTGGATGAAATCGGGGAATTACACTCTGTTCAGATGAATAAATTGCTCAAGGTGCTTGAAGATCGAAAAGTATTCCTGGAAAGTGCTTATTATAACTCTGAGGATAGCAACATCCCGAATCATATCCATGAAATCTTTCAAAATGGATTGCCAGCCGACTTTAGGCTGGTGGGAGCGACTACCCGGTCTCCAGATGAACTGCCACCGGCATTAAGGTCACGTTGCGTCGAAGTGTTTTTTAGGGCACTGTTACCTAAAGAGGTAATTTGCATTGCAACCAATGCTGCTAAAAAGATAGGGTTTGACCTTGAAGAAGGCGCGGCCGAAGTGGTGGCCCGTTATGCTAACAATGGCCGGGATGCGGTAAATATAATGCAGATTGCTGCTGGTATTGCTTTAGGAGAAGACAGAAAACAAATCCGCATTTGTGATGTGGAATGGGTGGTCAATAGTGGCCAATATTCCCCAAGGCCGGAGAAAAGAGTACCAGCTGCACCCCAGGTAGGGTATGCCAACGGGCTAGCAGTTTATGGTTCCAATGTTGGCATGCTGCTGGAAATTGAAGTGACGGCCTTTCCTGTTGCCAAAGGCAAAGGAGAGGTCACGGTTACTGGTGTAATTGACGAAGAAGAAATGGGTCGCTATGGTCATGTGGTACGGCGCAAAAGTTCGGCCCGGGAATCGGTGGCCAATGTGCTCACAGTTCTTCGTCATTATGTAAATCTTAATCCGAGTGACTTTGACATACATGTTAATTTTCCCGGCGGTATACCAGTAGACGGTCCCTCGGCCGGTGTAAGCATGGCGGTGGCTATATATTCGGCTTTGACAGGGATTTTAGTAGATAACAATGCTGCCATGACCGGTGAAGTTTCCATCCGTGGTCATATTAAGCCGGTAGGGGGGGTTATGGCTAAAATTGAGGCGGCCCGGGCAGCTGATGCTAAAAAAGTGATTGTTCCCGCCGACAACTGGCAGGAAATATTTAATCAGCATGACGATATTAAGGTTATACCGGTTAGCACTTTACAGCAGGTGCTCGATGAAGTCTTGGTAACAAGCAGCTGTCCACAGGCAGATATGCATGTACCCAATCTGCGCTCGGCAGCTTCCAGTTAGGTCCTTCAATTTTTGCCAACCTGTGGTACAATGAAAAGGAAAGAAAAGATAGAGAGCCAGAGGGGTGTGACAACATGAGGGTAATAAAACGTGCTTTACCCCTTCTGCCACTGAGAGGCATACAAGTATTTCCGTATATGGTAGTCCATCTAGACGTGGGCCGGCCTAAGTCTATTGCCGCAATGGAAGAAGCTATGGTTCAGGATAAACAGATTCTGTTAGTGACCCAGAAAGACCCGCGAATAGACGAACCAGAGTCCAATGAGATCTACCGGGTAGGTACAGTAGCTGAGATCAAGCAACTGCTGAAGATCCCAGGTGGGACCATGCGAGTGTTAGTAGAAGGTCTGGCTCGTGGCCGTATTGTGTCTACAGCCAAAACAGACCCTTTTTACTTAGTTGATTGCGAACAATACGAGGAAGTGCAGCCAGAGCAAGAGAGTGCCGAGGTAGAGGCCCTAACCAGAGGGATCATTTCTCGGTTCGAACAATATGTTAAGCTTTCCAAGAAAGTGGCGGCAGAAACAGTTGTCTCTATTGTTTCGGTGGAAGACCCCGGACGGCTGGCTGACTTAATTGGTGCTCATCTCAACCTAAAACAGGACGACAAACAAAAACTGCTGGACGCTGTAAAGATACCTGAGCGATTAGAAATACTGTATGGTTTTTTGAACCGGGAACTCGAGATTCTCGAGTTGGAGCGAAAAATCGGAGTGCGGGTACGTAAGCAATTAGAAAAATCCCAACGAGAGTATTACTTGCGGGAACAACTTAAAGCAATCCAGACTGAACTAGGGGAGCGGGGCGAGGGAGAGAACGAAGCCCAAGAGTTCAAGCAGCGTATTGCCGAGACAGAACTTCCGTCAGAAGTGCGGGAAAAAGCTAATCGAGAGGCCGACCGGCTGGGGAAAATGCCACCTATGACGGCTGAGGCAGCGGTGGTACGTACTTATCTGGAATGGCTACTGGCTTTGCCCTGGGACAAGTTTACCGAAGATCGGTTGGATCTTGATCAGGCTGAAAAGATTTTGAATGAAGATCACTATGGTCTCAAGAAAGTCAAAGAGCGGATTTTAGAATATTTGGCCGTACGCAAACTGGCTAAGAAAATGAAAGGACCTATCTTATGCCTGGTGGGTCCACCGGGAGTGGGTAAGACGTCGTTGGCCAAGTCGGTGGCTCGGGCGATAGAACGAAAGTTTGTTCGCATCTCTTTGGGCGGTGTGCGCGACGAGGCCGAAATCCGCGGCCACAGGCGTACCTATGTAGGGGCACTGCCGGGACGGATTATCCAAGGGATGCGCCAGGCTAATTCTAAGAACCCAGTTTTTTTAATGGACGAAATCGATAAAATGAGCATGGATTTCAGAGGCGACCCTTCGGCGGCTTTGCTAGAAGTACTGGATCCGGAGCAAAACAATGCTTTCAGCGATCATTATATCGAACTACCGTTTGATTTGTCTCATGTTATGTTCATTACCACTGCTAATACTACCCACACTATTCCCCGTCCTTTGCTTGACCGGATGGAAGTAATCTCCATACCGGGTTATACGGAGGAGGAAAAACTTCATATCGGCCGCCGCTTTTTGTTACCTAAACAGATTGAAGAGCACGGCCTTAAACCCGAGCAGCTAAAACTGTCTGACAACACCATTAAGGGCATTATCAGAGAATATACCCGTGAAGCTGGTGTGCGCAACTTAGAACGGTCCATTGCTACTTTATGTCGTAAGAGCGCTCGTGAAATCGTTCAGGGTAAAGAGCAGGATAAGGTTAACATAACCTCCCGCAACCTAAATACTTACTTAGGGGCACCTCGCTTTAGGTTTGGCGTAGCCCAAAAAAAGGACGAACTAGGGGTTGCTACTGGTTTGGCGTGGACACAGGTAGGTGGAGATGTTCTTAGTGTGGAAGTTAGCATCATGCATGGTAAAGGAAACCTAACCCTTACCGGGCAATTAGGCGATGTTATGCGTGAATCTGCCCAAGCAGGACACACCTATATCCGTTCACGAGCTCAAGATCTTGGTATTAGTGCCGATTTTAACGAGAAGCACGATGTCCATATTCACGTACCGGAGGGCGCCATACCGAAAGACGGGCCTTCGGCCGGCGTCACCATGGCAACTGCTTTGGCCTCTACGTTGTCCGGTAAACCCGTGCGATCCGATGTCGCCATGACCGGGGAGATTACCCTTCGGGGTCGAGTACTGCCAGTGGGAGGCATAAAAGAAAAAGTGCTGGCCGCCCACCGAGCTGGAATTAAGACCGTAATCTTACCGGAAGAAAACCGCCGGGATTTAGACGACATCCCGCGTCATGTTAGGCGTAAGTTAAACTTTGTATTTGTAGAGAACATGGATCAGGTATTAAAGCAGGCTCTAGTAGACAATGGCTAAAAAAAGAAGCATGGGTTGAAATTTGATATGCTCCCCTTGAGTAGACATCTGAATAACAAAAATTCCGGACTACGCAAAGGGGAGCATATCAAATTTGTATCAATTTATGGTATTCTTTTGTTTCTTTTTTATAAAGCGAACGGGCTTGGACATCGGCGCCCTATGCATTTGTATTATAAATGTTAGGGTGAACGGCTGCGCTTCTTAGTGATTTTTAACTAGTGTTTTTAAAATATACTTTACTTTTGGCCGATTTATGTTATATAGTTGGATTATGTGGTCACCATCTAGCAAGTCCCACTATCGTTCCACAACAATCTACCAAGAATAACTATGTGTTGTCCTGGTTTCCAAATGATATTAAGGAGTTACTTCTAAATACTAAAGGGTGCTGATGTGTGTGAGCGTTCTATGGCAAAAAGTCCAGGAAGTTATATCATCTGTTTTTCCAATAACAGTAATAGTGATAATATTAAACTTCACCATCGCTCCTATAGATACAAGTCTCTTTTTACGCTTTTTGTTGGGAGCGGTTATTATAACAATCGGCCTCGGAATATTCTTGTTTGGGGCCGACTTGGCAATTCAGCCCATTGGCATGCACATGGGTTCCGCAATTACTAAGCGTAAGAATCTACCTCTGCTATTGGTATCAGGGTTGGTCTTGGGGTTTTTCATAAACGTGGCTGAACCTGACCTTCTAGTATTGGCAGGGCAAGTAGCTGTGGTTACGTCTGGTGCTATTTCTCTTTGGGATTTGGTTATTGTAGTCTCGATTGGTATAGGTGTAATGATAGCCATTGGACTGGGACGCATTGTTTTTCGAATACCGCTCTACAGACTAGTAACGCTTGCGTATGTAATAGTGTTTTTTCTTGTTATTTTTGCACCTGCTCCGTTCTTGGGTATAGCTTTTGATTCAGGCGGAGCTACCACTGGTTCTATGACTGTTCCTTTTATTCTTTCATTAGGATTGGGCGTTGCATCTTCCCAAGGCGGAAAGGAAGCAGAAGAAGACAGTTTCGGCTTAGTAGGAGTAGCATCAATTGGACCCATGCTGGCGGTATTGTCTATGGGTATCTTATCTGGCATAAAAACCCTAACAGGAACCTTACCCCAATCTTCAACCATCACAAATGGTGTTGTTACCCCTTTCATCCGTGAAATTCCTATAGTTACGAGGGAAGTGTTGTTAGCTATTGCCCCTATTATTATCTTATTCTTAATAGCACAAGTCGTGTTTATTAAGTTGCCCAGGCGGCCATTTTCCAGGATCCTAAAAGGATTAGTGTACACCTTTATTGGCTTGGTACTATTTCTTATCGGAGTGAATGCCGGGTTTATGGAAGCTGGAAATGCTATTGGTCACGCTGTGGCTGCCTACGGAAATAAGTGGGTTATAGTAATAACAGGATTCACAATTGGTTTTTCTATCATTTATGCTGAGCCAGCGGTGCATGTTCTTAATGAACAGGTAGAAACTGTTACTAGTGGCCGTATTAGAAAGAAAGTCATTTTGTACGCGTTGTCTATTGGGGTAGCAGTAGCCGTTGCACTCTCGATGGTAAAAATACTAGTACCTAGCATTCAGCTATGGCACCTATTAGTCCCTGGATACACTATTGCAGTAGCTCTTTCCCACTTTTCCCCTCCTGTTTTCGTTGGTATTGCCTTTGACTCAGGAGGAGTAGCTTCTGGGCCCATGACGGCGACTTTTGTCTTAGCTTATGCCCAAGGTATTGCACATGCCGTGGAAGGGGCAGACGTATTGATGGATGCTTTTGGAGTTATAGGTATGGTAGCACTAACGCCTTTAATTGCCATACAGGTCTTAGGCCTCCTATACGAACGTAAAGCGAGGGCTGATATGAATGAGCAGCAACAAATATCCGATTGACTACGCGCTAATTATAGTTATTGTGCAATCAGGAATGGGAAGCAGTATATTAGCGGAGTCAAAAAAAATTGGGGTGTTTGGGGGAACCATATTTCTAGGCAAGGGTACCATCAAGAATCATCTGTTAGAACTCTTAGGCCTAAACGAAGCTAAGAAAGAAATTGTCTTAATGGTAGCGCCTCAAGCCCTAGAAGCTGATCTTCACCAGCATTTGATTGGTGCGTTTCATATGGACAAACCAAATCATGGTGTGATCGTATCGTTGCCGGTTACAACAGTAGCAGGTGGGGGCTACAATGGTGCAGCATCGGCACAACCGCCAATAGGAGGTAGCAACATGCAGTACGAAATAATCTTTACTGTAGTGGACCGAGGCCTAGCTGAAGAAGTGGTTGATACTGCTGAAAAAGCAGGATCAACAGGGGCAACGATCATTAATGCCAGAGGCTCTGGAATACATGAAAAAAGCAAGTTCTTTGGCATGAATATAGAGCCTGAAAAAGAAATAGTAATGATTATAATTGACGAGAAACGGGCGGGTAATGTTATTGACGCCATTGAAACCAAGATGAATATTAATCAGCCGGGCAAAGGCATATTGTTCGTATTAGACGTTACTAAAGTTTCGGGATTATATAATCCCGAACGCTAATGCTTTTTTGCTTTGGCGCGTTGGTAGTTTTTCTTCCCATATGGTACATGTTCCTCAAGGTTAGCGATTGTGGTTGCTTGACAGCGGCGACAGCGTAGGGTATTATTAGGGCAATAATTTATAGATATGTTAGGGCTATGACTAGGAGGAGTAGGCTGCCTAAACCGTCTAGAGAGGGAGACTCAAGGGTGTAAGGTTTCCTCGGAACAAGCGCCGAAAGTCGCCTAGGAGCTGCGCAGGTGAATCAAGTAGCTTGAGCCGCTAGCCGCGTTAAGGCTAAGAGTCTGGCCTAAGAATGTCTTTGGCTGGGGAAATAAGGTGGTACCACGGGCCTCCGTCCTTTATGGCGGAGGTTTTTGTTTTTAATTGTGTTTTATACTGCGATTTTTCCCAGAGTCTGACGGGGCTATGCGGATACAAAACATGAAATATCAGGAAAGGGATGATACCTATGAGCATAAAAGAAATTCCTACTGTCTATGATCCTCATAAGGTAGAAGGAAAATGGTATCAGTATTGGCTGGATAATGGTTTTTTTACACCTAAAATCAATCAGGAAAAAGAACCATTTACTATTGTGATCCCGCCGCCTAATATTACCGGGGCGCTCCATATGGGTCACGCCTTGGACAACACTATTCAGGATGTTCTTATCCGCTATCACCGCATGAAAGGTGATCCAACTTTGTGGTTACCTGGTACCGATCATGCCGGCATTGCTACACAGGCGCGAGTCGAGGCAGAGCTGGCCAAAGAAGGCGTAAGCCGCTGGGATTTGGGTCGACAGAAGTTCCTGGAGCAGGTTTGGGATTGGAAAAGGCAATATGGCGGTAAAATCATTACCCAGCTACAGCGGCTGGGGGCTTCTTGTGATTTTAGCCGCGAGCGTTTTACCATGGATGAAGGTTGCTCCAAAGCTGTACGCGAAGTATTCGTTAGCCTTTATGAGCGGGGTCTAATTTATCAAGGTAATTATATTGTGAATTGGTGTCCGCAGTGCCACACTGCCATTTCAGATATTGAAGTGGAGCACGAGGACACAGCGGGTCATCTGTGGCATGTACGTTATCCGCTGGCAGAAGAAGATGGGTTTATTACTGTCGCCACTACCCGTCCGGAAACAATCCTTGGTGATACGGCCGTGGCTGTCAATCCAAGCGATGAACGTTATCAACATCTGGTAGGAAAAGAAGCCATCTTACCGGTGGTGGGCCGAAAGTTACCTATTATTGCCGACCATTATGTTGACCCCACTTTTGGTTCTGGGGCTGTGAAAATAACACCGAGCCATGATCCCAACGACTTTGATATTGGCCAGCGACACAGTCTCGATCAGATTACTGTTATCGACTTAGATGGCAAAATGACCAAAGCGGCTGGCAAGTATGCCAGTCTGGATCGCTATGAGTGCCGCGAGCAGTTGGTGGCGGAGCTTGAAGCGGGCGGCTATTTAGTGCAAGTAGAAGATTTAGATCATGCCGTTGGGCACTGCTCTCGTTGTAGTACAGTAATTGAACCGCTGCTGTCTAAACAGTGGTTTGTTAAGATGCAGCCCTTAGCCGAACCGGCTCTTAAGGCGGTGAAAGAGGGGCGAATCAGATTTGTGCCTGAGCGGTTTACCAAGATTTATTGTAAGTGGCTCGAGAATATTCGTGATTGGTGTATCTCGCGTCAGTTGTGGTGGGGACATCGTATTCCAGTCTGGTATTGCGGCGATTGTGGAGCGCAGATTGCTAGTCGGGAAGATATAACCACTTGTAGCTCTTGCGGTAGTAGCAACATTGAGCAGGATTCTGACGTTCTGGACACCTGGTTTTCGTCTGCCTTGTGGCCGTTTTCCACGTTGGGTTGGCCCGAGGAGACAGAGGATCTTAAGTACTTTTACCCGACATCGGTGCTTGTTACCGGACGGGATATTATCTTTTTCTGGGTAGCTAGAATGATTTTTATGGCGCTGGCTTTTATGGATGACGTTCCCTTTAAGGACGTATTCATTCACGGCTTAGTTCTAGATGCCGAAGGACGCAAAATGAGTAAGTCGCTGGGTAATGGGATTGATCCTCTGGAGGTTATAGATAAATACGGAGCCGATACTCTTAGGTTTATGCTGATAAAAGACAGTGTTCCCGGTTATGACCTCCGTTTTCATTGGGATAAGGTAGAAGCTACGAGAAACTTTTCTACCAAGGTATGGAATGTATCTCGGCTAGCCCTCCTAAATCTAGAGGATTTTGATCCTAACGAAATAGTCACCTCAGAACTACAACTTACCTTAGCTGATCGCTGGATCCAAAGTCGCTTTAGTTCTGTCAGAAGTGAAGTGATAGAGTTAGTTGAGGGCTATGATTTAGGTGGTGCAGCTACCGCGCTGTATGATTTTATCTGGGATGAATTTTGCGATTGGTACGTTGAGCTGGCCAAACTTCGTCTATATGGAGATGACGAGCGGGCGCGTCAGACGGCTCAGTATGTCTTGTGGGATGTGCTCGAGCGCACTTTAAGGTTACTTCATCCCTTCATGCCTTTTATCACCGAAGAAATATGGCAGCATCTACCTCATGATGGGGACAGCATCATGATAGCGTCTTATCCTGATGCTATCAGTGCCAGAGACGAGGAAGCGGAGCAGCAATTTTCATTGATCCAACAAGTGATACGGGGTATCAGAAATGCTCGGGCCGAAATGGAGGTTCCCCCAACCCGCAGGTCCCGCGTGCTGATTCAAGCCCAACCAGAGAAGATAGCCGTCCTTGACGAAGGTAGCGCCTATATTAAGACTTTAGCTTGGGCTAACGAGGTGGTTACCGGCCCCATTACAGCGGAAAAACCGCAGCAAGCGGTAAGTTTCATAACCAGTGGTGTTGAAGTATACTTGCCGCTCACCGATCTGGTGGATATGGATAAAGAAGTGGGCCGTGTCAAGAAAGAGATTGCTGCTATGGAGGCGGAAGTAAAGCGGTCGGAGCGGATGTTGTCTAACAAAGGCTTTTTGGCCAAGGCACCGGCTGACGTAGTTAACAAAGAACGGGAAAAAGAGGCCGCCTATCGTGATAAATTGGATCGCCTTACGGAGCGATTAGCACTTCTGGAAGGAAAATAGTAGAAAGAGGTGCTGCTAGTGAACTGGAAGGAATCGCTGGCTTGGCTGGAGTCACTAGGGCGGTTCGGTAGCCGCCCTGGTTTAGACCGCATAAATAGGGTACTGGACGAACTGGGGCGGCCACAGCAAGGGCTTAATATTATACATGTGGGCGGGACAAATGGTAAGGGCTCGGTATCGGCTTTTATTAGCTCGGTACTCACGGCGGCGGGATATAGGACTGGTTTGTACACGTCGCCTCATTTGTCTCATTATAGCGAGCGATTTCAGATCGATGATGCTGTGGCCAATGACGATGAGTTGGCACGGTACTTTACCAAGGTGCGGGCAGCTGTTGAACGGCTTCATGACCAGGATGGTTTGATATTAACGGAGTTTGAAGTGCTTACGGTAGTGGCCTTCTTATATTTTGCTGCCCAGGAGGTTGACTACTTGGTATTGGAAGTGGGCATGGGTGGTCGGCTCGATGCTACTAATGTGGCTTGGCCGAAACTAGCTGTTATCACCCGAATTGGGCTCGATCACATGGCAGTGCTTGGTAATACGCTAGCTGCTGTGGCCGGTGAGAAAGCGGGTATTATTAAGCCGAAAGTTCCGGTGGTAATGGGGAAACAGGAGCCGGAATGTGTTTTTGCTATTAGAGATGCAGCACAGCATAATCAGGCTCCGCTCTGCAGTGCTGAAGATTTGGTTGCTGTGCAGCCAAAAGAGCATACTTTAAACGGCCAGCTGTTTGATCTTAAGGTAGCTGGCCGCTTATTCCGGGATGTTCGTATTACATTATTGGGGCTGCATCAATTGGAGAACGTAGCCACAGCGGTTAGTGCCCTTGAGATGCTAAATAGCCAGGGGGCCAACATTAGTGATGATGCCCTTCGCCGCGGTTTAGCCGCCGCCAGCTGGCCCGCACGTTTTGAGGTGGTGAGAAACCGGCCGCTGGTGATAATAGATGGTGCTCATAATGCCGATGGTGCTAAGGCGTTAGCGCGTACGGTCAGGCAGTATTTACCGGGTTTACAGCCGATATTGGTGGTCGGTCTACTATCTGATAAGGATGTAAGTACCATTCTTAGCTTTTTTGCATCTTTTGCTGCCAGGGCTATTGTCACTAGGCCCGATAGCCCGCGGGCAGCACAGCCACATGAGGTAGCGACGACGCTTAAGTGCCTTGGGGTACAGGCGGAGATAGAGCCGGATATTGGTGCTGCAGTGGCCAAGGCGTTAGCCTTGACGGGGCCGGACGATGCGGTACTGGTTTGTGGCTCGCTCTACTTGGCCGGCACGGCGAGGGGATATCTGCTAAGCGGCTCTTTCTGATGTCGTTCACCAGGAGATGTTACTAACCTCTCCTTAAAAAAATTTGGACCTCGCCACGAGTAACTTCGGCTTCGGTAATCTCTAGGCCAGCCACCAGGGGTATGTTTAAGCTAAGGTCCCGGTCTTTAAATAGTAGCTCTAGGGCACTGTCGGGGACTTGGGTATCGCTTATGGTGACAGAATGAGGCTCGAAAATAATCCGACGTTTATCGGGACGGATGGTAAAACTAAGGGTATAATTCAGCTTCGGTCGCTCTAGAATCATGAATCCCGGTTGACAGCGGAGACGAAAACGGTCGCTTAGACTAAGGCTGCGGTTTACGATATCTTCCAAAGTGGAATCTTTAAATGTGACCGTGGCTTGCCCCCGCAGGTAATCTAGCTGAACATTATCAGGGCGAATGGTGCTCCAAGGCAATTTACTAAGACGATTGAGACAATGGTCGATATCCGGCAATACCTGTTCCCAGGTTTGGCTAAGAGCCAAAACAGCTGGAAAGTCGGCCAATTTTTTTTCAGCTTCGGCCAAAGCCAGGGATTTGGCGAGCCGTAGTTGTTCGGTTTGCTGTAGATTTTTTTCAATAGTAGCATGGGTGGCGGCTATGTCTTGTAACCGGGCTTGAAATGCTTCTTCTTTTGCTTCTACTTGTTCCGTTAATGCCTGCAGTTGGCGCAGGCTGCGTACATTGCTGTCCACGAGTGTAATTATAATATCTAATCTGTTAAGGAAGTCGGTCAGGTTAGTTGCACTAAGAAGGACATCAAGATAGGTAAGACTTCCTTCTTCTACTAAAAAACGCAGCCATTGCCCCACTATCTCTTCTTCTTTTGCCATTGATGTTGTTAACCGGCTCTTTTCTTGTTGTGCCAGGTTGAGATCAGTTTTTAATTTCTCTAAGCGAGCCTCGGCCTGAGCTTTGTCCGCTCTAAGTAAGACCAATTTAGTATCTATCTGAAGAATTTCGGCTACTAAACGTTGTTTGTCTTCGATGGCGATTATAGCTTCCTCACTCGATATTGGAGCCGCCTTGATGGAAGTTAAATTTAAGGCTGTAGCGAGTACAATTAGTAAACACCAAGTCAGAATTTGATTGAAATAATTACGCATGAGCGGTTACCTCCATTTATTGGCCATTCTCGGGCTCAAGTCGCCTTGTTTAGCCCTAGACATCCGCTATATGGTGGCTGTATACTATATCTACCACTACATGTTGTGTTTGGCAACGGTGATGGTAACATTTGATAAATGGGGGCAATTTAATGCTAACACAGATTCGCAAACGGGACGGCCGTCTAGTTCCCTATGACTCTGAGCGCATAACTACTGCTATTTTTAAGGCCGCTCAATCGGTTGGCGGAGGCGATCGGGAGCGGGCTAGGTATTTGGCCCAGGAAGTGGAGCAGATATTGATCGAGCGCTACTCTAACGGGGTTATTCCCGAAGTAGAACAAATTCAAGATATTGTAGAAAAGGTATTAATAGAAAATGGACATGCTCGTACCGCTAAAACCTACATATTGTACCGGAAGCAACGTTCAGACTGGCGTCAATTAGAAAATGTCTTTCTTGACGTGGAGCGGACTGTACTGCGCTACCTGGAAGGGGAGAGTTGGCGGGTAAAGGAAAACAGCAATATGGATTATTCGCTTCAGGGGCTCAATAACCACATTATTGGCGCGGTAACGTCCCGTTACTGGCTAAATCGCATTTATCCAGCTAAGATAGCTAACGCCCATGCCAATGGAGATATTCACATTCACGATTTAGCATTGCTAGCCCCGTACTGTTGTGGCTGGGATTTGTCTGAGCTTCTGTTGCATGGTTTTAAAGGGGCGGCTCAGAAGGTAGAAAGCGCGCCTGCCAGGCATCTGCGTACAGCTTTGGGGCAAATCGCCAACTTCTTTTATACGCTCCAAGGAGAGGCTGCTGGAGCTCAAGCGCTAGCCAGTTTCGATACGTATTTGGCTCCTTTTGTACGCTACGACAGACTAAATTATCAAGAAGTAAAACAAGCCCTTCAGGAATTTATTTTTAATCTTAATGTGCCGACACGAGTCGGTTTTCAAACCCCATTTGTTAATCTTACGTTTGATGTACGGCCCCCCAGCACCATGCAGGACGAGCCAATTATAATCGGCGGCCAGCGGCAGCAGGAAACTTATGGTGAGTTTCAGGCCGAGATGGACCTAATAAATCAAGCTTTTTGTGAAGTGATGACTGAAGGTGATGCAAAAGGTCGTATCTTTACCTTCCCCATTCCCACCTATAACATTACTGCTGACTTTCCGTGGGGAACACCGGTGGCCGAAAAAATAATGTACATGACGGCTAAGTATGGCATTCCTTATTTCGCTAACTTTGTTAATTCCGACCTTGATCCAGAGGACGTTCGGTCCATGTGCTGTCGCCTCAGGCTGGACGTACGTGAGCTCAGGCACCGCGGCGGGGGGCTTTTTGGAGCCAATCCCTTAACAGGTTCGATTGGCGTGGTTACCGTAAATTTACCCCGATTGGGCTATATAGCAGCGGACAAGAACGAATTTCTCACCCTATTGGCTAAGCAGATGGAATTGGCTAAAGAAAGCCTGATCCTAAAGCGCAAAGCCTTAGAACAATTTACCGAGCAAGGTCTGTACCCCTATTCTCACTTTTACCTCCGTCACATTAAAGCCGGTTTTGGCGGTTATTGGGAGAACCACTTTAATACCATTGGGATTGTGGGTTTACATGAAGCGGCACTCAACCTCTTGGGCGTTGGAATTAACACGACTGAGGGCAAAGACTTTGCTCATCTGGTATTGGACTTTATGCGTGAACGCCTCAGCGATTATCAGGAAGAAACAGGACGTCTATTTAACCTGGAGGCCACACCGGCCGAAGGTACTAGTTACCGCTTAGCCAAGCTGGACAAGGAACTCTACCCGAATATTATCACATCTGGCGAAAAAGAACCATACTACACAAATTCCACTCAGTTGCCGGTAAACCACGGTTTGGATCTGTTTACCGCTCTTTTACATCAAGATAATCTGCAAACAAAATACACCGGCGGCACGGTGTTTCACGCGTTCTTAGGTGAAAAGGTTACTGATCTTGCCACCTGTGAGCAGGTTATTCGCACTGTCTTTGATAATTTTCATCTGCCCTATTTCTCTCTTACCCCTACGTTTAGTGTTTGCCCTGAGCATGGATACTTGAACGGTGAACAGCCCGCCTGTCCTAATTGTAATGCTGAGACGGAGGTATGGAGCCGAGTGGTGGGCTATTATCGCCCGGTGAAAAACTGGAATCGAGGGAAACAAGAAGAATTTCGCCAGCGCTGCACGTTCGCGGCTGACGGAAAAGTCGGGCCGGAAACTTTAGCCGGAAAGTAGAGGAGTGTAAGTGGTGTCAATTAAGGGAGTAGAATGGACGAGCTTGGTTGATTTCCCGGGCCAAATTTGCACCACTTTGTTTTGGGATAGATGTAATATGCGTTGCAGATTTTGTCATAATGCACCTCTTGTTTTGATGTCCCCCGAGCTTTCTGCCATAAACGAAGCGTTGCTGCTGACTAAGTTACAACAACGTAAGGAGCTAGTGCCGGCGGTCTGTATTAGTGGTGGCGAACCTACTTTAGACCCAGAGTTACCTGTCTTCATTAAACGGTTAAAGAACTTGGGATTTGCAGTAAAGTTAGATACAAACGGTACCCAGCCCGATATGTTAAGGGAACTTTTGGCTGGTAACTTGATAGATTACGTTGCTATGGATATAAAAGGACCGGCGGATAAGTATAACCTCATAGTCAATGTGCCGGTGGATATTAAAATGATACAAGATAGCATCGGTTTAGTGAGAAAAATGGCTCCGGCTTATGAGTTTAGAACAACTGTTGTCCCGGGGCTATTGGAGGAATCTGACATAATGGCTATAGGTTGTGAGTTGGCGGGAGTACAAAAATACGTATTGCAGCAATTTAAACCGTCGATCCGGTTACTAGATCGTCAATTAGAGAAGCGAAAACCTTACCCAGATGAGTTTTTGTATCAGGTAGCAGCTAAGCTTGAAGCTTATGTGGCTACGGTGGAAGTGCGTTGTTAAGCCGTTGTGCGGTCCATACCTAAGGTCAAGAAGTCAACACTTTGGGCCGATAATGGTTATTGATAAACAATAAAGCAAATGATATACTGAACTGAGTTAAGTAACGGAGGTGAAGCTATGGTTTTGTGTCCGGTGTGCGATATGGAGTTTGAAATCCCGGCAGACAAAGGACCGGGGGATGTTGTGGAGTGCCCTTATTGTTTTGTCGAGTTAGTGCTAAAGTTAGAAGATGGCAAACTGGTAGCAGAAGAATCCTAGTAAAGGAAAAGCCTTCACCCTCTTGAGGGACGAGGGCTTTTGCCTAATTATTGCAGCAGTTGCCGGATCAATACCAGAGTGATTACACCGGCCAGAAAACCAAAAGTACCCAGACGCTCAAACCCATGTTCCTGGCTGTTTGGAATCAAAGTATCGGACACAGCGTAAAGCATGGCTCCGGCGGCGAAAGATAGTAAAAATCCTAACACGTGGCGCAACCAATTCACCAGCAACATGCCCAGTAGTGCGGCCAAAGGTTCGGATAGGCCGGTGAGAAGGGCTAACCCTACCGCCTTTGGTCCTGAGACGCCATTTTCTCGAAAAGGTAAGGCGGCTAATAATCCTTCAGGTAGATTTTGAATACCGATAGCTATCGTAAGGATAAGTCCGATTCGATCTTCGCCAGAGGCATAACCGACCCCCATGGTAAGTCCTTCCGGCAAGTTATGCAAAATGATAGCACCTAAAATCATAATCGATTCTTTCCAATCGGTAGTGGCTGGTTTGTTACGATCACGGCCGGCATGTTGATGGGGGAATACTAAGTCCAAGGCTAACAGAGCACCGGCTCCAGCCACGATACCAGATAAAGCCTGACCTAAACCCCCTTTATGTAAAGCTGATGGTAACAGCGATAGCAAGGCGGCACCGGTCATCATGCCCCCGGCAAACCCGAGCAAACCGCTTTGTAGACAATCCGGT
>JBMNSQ010000033.1:0-16116 GCA_050945275.1 bacterium
AGAAAAACAAGGCCTGTTTTTCTGCTTGAGGCCCATCAGAATAACGATAACGACTAGTTATAATAAAGAAAAATATCTCCTCTAACGCCTGCCAGGAACAAAAAATTGCTAGAGCCACTATAATAAGGGTTCTTAACTTTAATTATATTACCTTGACTATTGGTAAGTCAACTGGTATAATTTATTTTTTGCCTGGCGAGGTCCATCCTAATCTGAAGTCTGAGTTATTCGGCTTACGACCTAACAGCAAACATAAAAACCTCTACCTCTTCTTCAGGGACAGAGTAGCGGTTCAGAATCACCAGGTGAGCGAGCACGGAGATCAGCTCCAGCCCATTCAGTCTGCAGTAAATAAAAACGGAGCCACCCTTGCAAAGGAGCAGCCCCGTTAGGCTACGCGAAAAGTCACACTATGGGCGATGGTCAAGATTGTTGTCCATCCTATCTAGAGCGAAGGAGCTAAGCCTCTTCGCTGAGCTTAAGTGACATAAAACAACGGTCCAACAATACGTGATACTAGTCAGGAATAATGCTTATTTGCTCTGGGTCAATGGTAAACTCGATTAGTTTGAGCTGCATGTTTATCGGTGCTTCAAAAGCCAAGGCCAAAGCAATAGCATCACTGGGACGGGCGTCCAACACAATTTCTTCCCCTGCGTGCTCTACATACACATTGGCATAAAAGACTTCGTCAAGGAGGTCAGTAATCACCACTTGTTTAACCACGGCCCCCAGGCGACGACATAGCTCTTCCATAAAATTGTGCGTTAGTGGCCGCTCGGGAGACAAGCCCTGTAGATAAAGGAGGATAACCTGAGCTTCGAAGGGGCCGACGACGATAGGCAGAAACTTTCCTCCTTCGGTCTCTCGCAGTATAACCATGCTATTTCCATTGCTGTCTACTGCCACGCCGTGTACTTCTACCGGTAGCATCTGCATCCGGCCTCACTTCCTTTCCGCTGATCCTCATCTTGAGTATATCATCTTTTGCTGAAACCCCATAATATAATTATTGGAATTACAGCAATGCTGGCACATTACAAAGAGCTAAGTTAGTGCTTGACATGGGACAAGCCAGCGTCTAAACTAAATCATAGTGATAGATAGAATCATTTTCAAACCAGAAAGAGTTGAATAATATGTCGAGCATTGGCGCAGTAACTCTTATTGGCACGCTTGCCGGGGTAATAGGCACCGGCCTCGGCGGACTAGTTAGCATTATTGCCTGTAACGGCCATAATCGAAGACTCAGCTTTATGCTGGCTTTCGCCGGAGGCATTATGCTGGCTGTTGTTTTTGCCGACCTCTTCCCCGAGGCTATTGATCTAGGGGGTATTCGCACCTCGGTGATAGGACTAGCTTTGGGGGTAGCCATGCTGCTACTGCTAGATATGTATTTGCCCCACTCCCATTTTGTAAATGTCGACCGTAGTAATAGACAGGATCGCTTTCTGCACAGTAGCTTGCTACTTGGGATCGGTATTGCCATGCATAATCTTCCCGAAGGGCTAGCCATCGGTGCCAGTTACACCTTGTCTGAACACTTAGGCATTGGTTTAGCCATTATTTTGGCCCTTCACAACATCCCGGAAGGGATGGCTATGGGCAGTCCTATGAAAGTAGCTGGCATCAGAAACTGGCGCATCCTGCTCTGGACTTCCCTGGCCGGCCTTCCCACTGGTATCGGCGCTTTAGCCGGTGCTCTTTTGGGATCAGTCTCGCCAAATATGTTGTCCTTAGCGCTAGGGATAGCCGCCGGTGCAATGATGTACGTCACCTTTGACGAACTGCTCCCAGAAGCCCATGATCTAAGTGACGACACTCATTCTGCCACCTTCGGCACTGTAGCCGGATCCATCTTCGGTCTACTCTTGATTTTGCTCTTACCGGAAATCCAATAGACCATGTGGACTACGAAAAGGGGTTAGCGATCAAGCTAACCCCTTTTGTGTACGGTCATCGGTAACAACCCGGGCTTATTATGTTAGCCGTTGAAACAGCCTTTTGGTATTAGCCGTTAGAACAGGTGCCAAATCTTCCAACTCCTGCTCCAAAAGCTCGGCCAATTTAGCCGCCACGTGAATCACCCTGGCCGGCTCGTTTCTTTTACCTCGGAACGGCTCCGGTGACAGATAAGGGCTGTCCGTTTCGCAAAGAAGCCGGTCCAGTGGAACCTGAGCCACCACTTCTGGCAGACGCCGGGCATTCTTAAACGTCACTGGTCCAGCAAAAGAAATATAGTACCCTAGCTTTGTGCACTGGCCGGCTAACTCGGCGCTACCTGAAAAACAATGCATAACCCCACCCTGACCGAGAGGGCCAACGGATGTCATAGCTGCCAAAACATCGGCATGGGATTCGCGGTTATGAACAATGGCCGGTAAATCAAGCTCTCCCGCCAGCTCAAGTTGGCGCAAAAACACCTTCTTCTGGGCTTCTTTATCTTCAACCCCGTTTACATAATCTAAACCAATCTCGCCTACCGCCACCACTTTCGGATGCTGGGCCAAGTCGGCTAGTTCCCGGAAAGCATCAGGACTTACATCTTCTAGATTCCCCGGATGAAGCCCCACCGCTGCTCCCACCTCAGGATACCGGTCAGCGATTGTCACTGCCTGACGCGACGACTTCAGATCGTACCCGGGACAGATGACCCTCACCACCCCAGCCTCCTTTGCCCGGTACAGAATATCTTCTATCTCTGGTAGCAAGCTCGGATCTTGGAGGTGGGCATGACTATCGATAAGCATACAGTCACTCCTTTGGGCCTTAACGAACGTTGGCTCCACTGTCGATGGGCTTATCTAACGTAAGGAGCGATATCGCTCTATCCTCGCCCTCTCCAGGGAAACTAGCTGCCAGCAGCATTCCATTGGACTCTAGGCCCATAAGCTTCGCCGGCTTAAGGTTAGCCACTACCACAATTTTTTTGCCTATCAGTTCCTCCGGTTCGTATGATTTGGCGATTCCGGCCACAATCTGTCGGCGCTCGTCGCCAATAGCCACTTCTAACCTGAGCAACTTGTTAGATTTAGGTACCCGTTCGGCAAAAAGTACCTCAGCTACCTTCAGTTCGACTTTAGCAAACTCATCATAACTGATCTTATCTTCCTTGGCCGACTGCTTAACCGGTTGCTCCGTTGGCTTGGCCTCAGCAGCCGCCGGTTGTTGTTTCTTCTCCTCCACCTGTTGTTCCTCCTTATCGGTATCTATTCGGGGAAATAGCGGCTTATCCCGATGAGTCTGTACCCCAGGGTGTAGTAACCCCCATGTTTTAGCTGCCTCCCAACCTGAGTCCGCCGGACTGCCGGTCAATCCCAATTGCTCCCAGATCCGTCCTGGCGTTACCGTTAAATAAGGCACTAACAGCACCGCTAAGATCCTACCCGTCTCAGCAAGATTATACATTACTGTGGCCAAGCGTTCGGTCTCACCGTTTTTGGCTAACGCCCAGGGTGCTGTTTCGTCGATATATTTGTTGGCCCGCTTGACTAAGTCCCAGATATTATCCAGTGCCGTGCTAATCTCCAGGCGCTCCATAGCCGCCTCAGCGCTGGTCACGGCTTGCTTCGCGACCTTCTTCAGTTCATCATCAGGTGCCTGCCAAGACCCCGGTGCCGGCACAACGCCGTCAAAGTATTTATTCATCATGGTAAGCGTGCGGTAAATAAGGTTCCCTAAGTCGTTAGCCAAATCAGAGTTTATCCGCTTGACAAGAGCATCCTCTGAATAGTAACCATCGGCCCCGAAAGGAATCTCCCGCAAAAGGAAATAGCGAATAGCATCAAGGCCATACTTATCGATCAATACCAGCGGGTCTACCACGTTGCCCTTGGATTTAGACATTTTGCCGCTCTCTAAGATCAGCCAACCATGACCAAATACTTTTTTCGGCAGCGGCAAATCAAGCGCCATCAGCATCATTGGCCAAATAATGGTATGAAAACGCACAATCTCCTTGCCCACTAAATGCAGATCGGCTGGCCAATAATGCTCAAATTTACTTTCATCGTCCGAAGGAAAACCAAGAGCCGTTACATAATTAGCCAGTGCATCAATCCACACATAAATCACGTGCTTGGGATCAAAGGGTACAGGAATACCCCAATTGAACGTAGTCCGCGAAACACATAAGTCCTCCAAACCTTGCTTAACGAAACTGATCATCTCATTGCGGCGTGACGTGGGCTGAATAAAATCCGGGTTATTCTCCACATACTTTAGCCAGCGGTCGGCATAACGGGACATCCGGAAAAAATAGCTCTCTTCCTTAACCAATTCCACCGGCCGACCACAGTCAGGGCAGATGTGCCCGTCAGTTATCTGATGCTCAGTCCAAAAAGACTCGCACGGTACACAGTACCAACCCTCATATTCCGACTTGTAGATGTCACCGCTGTCGTACAAGCGCTGAAAAATAGCCTGCACCGCTTTTATATGACGCTCTTCAGTGGTACGAATAAAGTCGTCATAACTAATATCCAGGGTCTGCCATAAATGCTTGAAGCCAGCTACGATTTTGTCCACATATTCCTTGGGACTAACGCCTCGCTCTTCGGCAATACGCTGAATCTTTTGCCCGTGTTCGTCCGAGCCGGTAAGAAACATAACGTCATAGCCCTGGTGCCGCTTGAACCGGGCTAAGGCATCAGCAGCAACTTCAGTGTAAGCATGCCCAATATGCAGTTTATCGCTGGGATAATAAATAGGGGTTGTAACATAAAATGTCTTTTTGTCTGTCAACTCTCATCCCTCCTGAGTTAGTATTTCGCTTAAATAAAACGAAAAACCCTTGCTCCTGGACAATCCAGGGGCAAGGGTTTCTTGCGGTACCACCCCGATTCACGCAGACCTCACAGCCTACGCCTCACTAGGTACAGATATTCTATACCCTGGCAAGGTAACGGTTGCTCTCATACCGGCAAAGTGTACTCCTTTGCAGTTTCCACCCGCAGCTTTGGGGCCATGTTCGGCAACTTCCAGGCACCGGCTTACACCCACCCCGGCTCGCTTTGGCCTATCCTCTGCTTACTCATCCCCAGCATCGCTTTTCGTCTTTGGGATCTACTCTACTAAATTTTGTCGGCATTGTCAAGCTAAATGAAATAACGCGACACGGTAGGACAGGGCTTGTTCCCTACCCTACATAAGTCCCTGTTACCATGGGACCTTTACGGCTTGGAATCATACTTGTAACAAACCGTGTTTTTCGGCCTGAGCCTGGCCACCCACCTAATTTATGTAAAACCATTGACTTAAATTCCCATTCCTGGTATACTTTACTTGTAACATGCTGTCGAAGCTAAGGGAGAGAGGTGGAACTGTGATGAAATCTACAGGTATAGTACGAAAGGTGGACGAACTGGGCCGGGTCGTTATTCCTATTGAATTGCGCCGTACGTTGGATATAGCTGAGCGAGATGCGTTGGAAATTTATGTTGACTCCGACAGAATTGTCCTCAAGAAATACCAGCCTGCTTGTGTTTTTTGCAACAGTGCTGAAAATGTCGCCTCTTTTCATGGTAAAAACGTGTGCCAAAAATGCCTCATGGCCCTACACTATAAAGCTTCTTCCTTCTAGAAAACTACTTAACAAAACATAAAGATACCAATACCTGGCTTAGCTAGGTATTGGTATCTTTTTTTTGCTTCTGCCGCACCAGATGCTGGTATACTTCGCGCCTAGATAGTCCTAACCGTTTAGCCGCCTCCCTAAGGGCTTGCTTGCGCTCAAAACCTTCGGCTTGAAGGTGCGCCACCAGCTCCTCCGGGGTAGGCGGGGGTGTCTTGGCCGCCAGGGACAATTCCTTCTCCTCTGGTGAACGCCCGGCTACTACTAAACAAATTTCCCCTTTGGTTTCTTGGCCGCCAAAAATTTGCGCCAGCTCGGCTAGCGAACCTTGCTTTATTTCTTCGTGGATTTTAGTCAATTCCCTGGCTACTGCCGCTGGGCGCTCCGGTACCAGAGCCGCCAAATCGGCTAATGTACGGCCGATCCGCGTGGGAGCTTCATAAAAAATCCCCGTCTCTAACCGCGACAACGCAGTGACAAACAACTCCTCTCTATCCTTCCCCACCCTTGGCACAAACCCCCAAAACGTAAACCGGTCCGCTGGGAGACCCGATGCTATAAGCGCCAGCGCAAACGCTGTCGGTCCCGGTACTACTTCCACAACCATGCCCTTTTGCCTGACCTGCCTAATTAGATGTTCTCCCGGATCAGAGATGCCGGGCAGTCCAGCATCGGTTACCAAAGCTAGGTGTCGTCCTTCTCGCAGCCACCTAAGCGCCCTGTCAGCCATGCCTCGCTCGTTATGTTTATGGTAGCTGGTAAGACTGGTGTGTATATTGTAATGGGTGAGCAAACCCCTTGTCCGCCGCGTATCCTCGGCCAAAATAAGGTCTACCCCTTTTAGTACTCTGAGGGCGCGCAGAGAAATATCCTCCAAGTTACCGATCGGCGTACCCACTATATATAATTTGCCCTGCACCTATACACCCCCTAGCCTTCTCGTGCACCAGTATCCTTATTGTTTCTTCCCCGGCGAAGCAGGCCAGCGCAAAACAAACATTCCTCACCGTCCCGTTGGCTACCAAAATGCATCGGGCAAATATGATAACCTTCTTGATACAAGCGAGCTAAATTAGCATGCCCTTCGCCGATCGTTTGTTGGACTTTAACCTGCTCTGTCTTCCGGGAATTGTCACCGTTTTGTCTTGCCCATTCGGCCTTCAGGTCTCGCACCGCCAGTAGCATCATCTCGAGTTGTTCTTCCAACCAAGCCAGTTTTGTGCCTATTTCACTCACATCCCGTCACCTCCTGCTATGCCTAATATGTACCAAAAAGGGGCGGCCTTAGCCTCCCCTTTCCCTTAGTTTGCCTACTCCTATTACTAACTAGCCTTCTTCAGCGCATTTAGCACAGCGGCCTTGATCCCTTCACTGGAAAGTGTAGCCCCGGAAACGTTATCCACACCTAGATCTTGGGCCGATATAATTTTTCCACTCATTTTGGGTAAGGCTTTTCCACCCACATCGGGGCTTTCGCGTTCTTCCACCACTTGAATGTCGGCTATCTGACCGCTGGCAACCGTCACTTTTACCTTGATCGGGCCTTCGAATCCACTGGCTTGCCCTTCGTAAGCACCATCCGCAACCTGAGACAAGTCAATCATGACCTGCCCCCCGGACAACTTCTGATCTATTTCGGCCGCCACTAGCTTTAGACCGCCCGCCACTGAACGCGAAGAAATGGTAGCACCGCTGATAGCTTGAATATCCTTACCCACCTGGAAGTCGTCTTTAATGCTTTTACCGACAAATTGGTCGGCAAATTCCGGCTCGGTTATTCGGCTGCCTAGGCCTGGGGTCTCGGAATGTTGTAATACCTTGAAGCCAGTAACTTCACTATCGGCGTTTACACCTAGAGCCAGCTGCATTTCACCACCGAACCCTTTTTGGGGAAACACAGCCACTACACCCACATTCTTACCGCCTTTGGTGGCCACGTAAAACTCTTTTTCCCCTTCAATCAGCGGTTCGAAAGACTCGGCCTCAGGAAGTAATTCTTTGAGTGCTGCTTCAAGTTGGGCCTGTTCGTTCTCGGCAATGATGGGCTCGGTCGTGGCGTTGGTAAATGCCAATAGGCCCGCGGCCACAACACAAACTATCATCAGCGTCACGCCCAAGCGTACAGGACTTTGCACGGTTAATTCTCCTCCCTGTAAAGCTGCAAAGCTGCAGATTGAACCTAGATTATATTCTACACCAAATCTGCCACTCCTGCCAAGTTAATTGGTGGTTATTCCTTGGTATCTCCTGCTAGCTCTGACTCATTTTTCTTCCGTTTATTGCCGCACCGGCCAGCACAATTGCCCTTGTCATCTGCTGCCTCATACTTCAAACAACACATAAGACGGCCGCACAAACCAGATATCTTGGTGGGATTAAGAGACAAGTTTTGTTCTTTCGCCATGCGAATGGATACCGGCTGAAATTCACCTAAAAAGCTGCTACAACAACAAACACGGCCGCACGGACCCAAACCACCGAGCAGCTTGGCTTCATCACGTACACCGATTTGCCTCAGCTCAATGCGCGTCCGAAAAACAGACGCTAAATCTCGTACCAGCTCCCTAAAGTCCACCCGGCCATCAGCAGTGAAGTAAAAGATGATTTTGCCACGATCAAACGTATACTCCACATCCACCAACTTCATGGGTAAGTTGTGCTTTTGGATTTTATCCTGGCAAATCTTAAACGCTTCTTTTTGTTTGGCCCGATTTTCCTTCACCTGGTTATGATCCTCGGCGGTGGCTTCGCGCATCACTGATTTGAGCGGAGCCACCACTTCTTCCTCTGGCACTTCTCTTACACCCAGAGCTACCTCCCCAAATTCAACACCCCGGGCCGTCTCAACAATCACATTTTGACCGGCCTCAAGTTCCAACTCACCCGGATCAAAATAATATATCTTCCCTGCTTTCTTAAAGCGAACACCTACTACACGCACGTTTTTTCACCTCTTTGCTCTCCTGGCACAAGCTCCACTAACAGAGCCTCCAGCGCCAAGCGCACATTAACATTGATCCGCCCGAAAATAAGCTGCCTCGTTTTTTCGATAGCCTGGTTACACCGAATCAGCTCAGCTACACTATAGTGCACCGCTAGTTGGCCAATTGCCTCTTCATGCCCTAAATGGTATAAGTTGTCATGTGCTCCTACCTTATATGCCAACAAATCTCGATACCAGGCTTGCAGTAGCGGTAAAAACTGTGCCGGCGTCTCGGCAAACACTTGGGCCGCTCTAAATAGCGCTCCTTTACCTTGAGGCAGCTCTGTTGCCAATTGCAAAAACTGTTCACAGTTAGCCATCGCCCCCGCCTCAGTCCAGGCCTGAGCGGTTGCTAAATCTCCCCCCGCCAGCTGAGCGGCCAAATGGGCCTGCCTTTGGTCAGTGCCGGCCGCCATCAGCTGCCTACTGGCCGCCGCCGGACTAAGCGGCTTAAACTCTACTTCCTGGCACCTCGATACAATGGTAGGCAAAAGCTTCTGACGATGCTCAGCACAAAGAACAAACACTGTTGCCGCCGGCGGCTCCTCTAAAATCTTAAGCAGGTGGTTAGCTGCCTCTGGCAAAAGTTTATCCGCTTCCCAGACAACGTATACTTTCACCAGACCATGCAAAGGTGTATTACCTGCCTGGCGACTAAGATCACGGATCTGGTCCAAGCGCAAAAAACGTCCTGCTGGCTTGGTCATCTGGACATCGGGGTGAGTACCGGCAGCGATAAGACGGCAACTGCTGCAACTGCCGCAGGGATGCCCTACATCGCAGTTTAACGCCTGGGCTAAAAGCCGGACAGCAATTTCTTTGCTACTGCTATCCGGGCCCAAAAACAGGTAAGCATGGGCTATCCGCCCGCTTATTATGGAATTCTGAAGTAGCCGGGCGGCAACAACCTGCTGTGATAACTCTCCCCAGGGCATGGCCTCTCCCCCTACAGTTTACGAAAATCCTCCACCGGTAACACAAATACCGTTGCTCCACCCACCGTAACTTCCATGGGGTAAGGAACATAGCTATCCACGGTGCCTCCAAGCGGCACCCAAGGCGTAACCACCTGGCGGCGAGAACGGCAAGTTTCTTCGATTATGTGAAGTACCTCTTCTGTCTTATCGTCCTGGACCCCAATCATAAAAGTCGTATTGCCTTGACGCAAAAATCCGCCAGTAGTGGATAATCTGGTCGCCCGGTGACCTTCACTAAGCAGCTTTTCCAGTAGCTGCTGGGCATCTTTGTCTTGAACTACAGCTATAATCATTTTCATATGATGCGTGCCCCCTTCCAGCACGTTGTTATAACAACGACGAAACGTGAGCCCTCACTTCGTCCCAAATAGCTGCCATATCTCTCTTAGCGGCAATAACCCGAACCCGGTTCGGTTCCTTGTCCGCCAACGCCAAGTATCCTTGCCGCACCCGCTCAAAAAATTCCAGACTTTCTTGTTCTAACCGATCGCCCCGACCGGTGCGAGACAACGCTACAGACGGTTCAAGGTCAAACAGGAGCGTCAAATCAGGCTTCAGGCCGCCGATGGCACCAGCGAGCATATCACCAATCCATGTTCCTTCCAGCCCCCGTCCCCACACCTGATAAGCCCAGGTGGAATCGCTAAACCGGTCGGCAATAACTAGCTCCCCTGTCTCAAGCGCCGGTTGGATTATTGTCTCTACCAATTCAGCTCGAGCGGCCACGTAAAGAAGCAGCTCAGCCATTGACGTTTTCGGCCCATCCTCGGGCGACAGAAGAAGCGACCGGATCCTCTCGCCCAGAACCGTTCCGCCCGGTTCCCGGGTAACAACAGGGTTTCGGCCCTGCTCATTAAGCCATGACTGCAGCAGCTTAAGCTGGGTCGTCTTGCCGGAACCGTCGATACCTTCCAACGTTATGAACACCATTATTCCCCCACTATAGACACATTAAGCCCCTGATTCGCATCCACCGTTAGCCCTTGAACCGGTATGCCTTGGCGGATATAGGCCGTAATAACTTCCAACGTCTCGGCAGAGAACTGTTCGCCCGGCCACAGCAGCGGTATCCCCGGTGGATAAGGCACCACGGCTTTGGCCGCAATTTTATCCACCGCCTGATCTACCGGCAGCACATCATGACGCGCAAACGCGGCTGCCCGCGGGGACAAAACGGCCACCGGCAGCGATGGTAACGGCGGCACTGGCGCCGCCCGGCTTACGGTATTACCTTGGTAACGCCGGGCCAAATCCAACAGAGCTGCTGCTGCTCTGAGAATGCTCTTATCATCGTCCGCCGGCGTCACAATAAAAAGAAGTGTGTACAGTTCAGCCATCTCTAACTGAATTTTATGCTTCTGATTCAAATATAAGGCCGCTTTTGGCCCTGTTAAACCCAAACTGCCTACATCCACCACTATTTTACAGACATCATAGTCTACTACCGGCAGCGGCATGGGATCGCCCATGACCTTGACCGCAGGGATGCCAGCTATGGCGGCCCTCAGTTTCTCAGCCAACTGGCGGGCCCGGCCCCAATCTTGACAGCCGTGTAGCGCCGCCCGGCGACGAGCTACATCAAGCGAGGCCATCAACAAATAAGAAGGACTTGAACTCTCCAGCCAACGCAGGACTTCTAGCACCCGGGCCGGCGAAATACGGCCCGAACCTAAATGCAGCCACGAACTTTGAGTAAGAGATCCTAACATCTTATGGGTGCTTTGTACCGCCGCATCGGCTCCCAGCCGCAGCGCCCCTGGCGGAAAACCAGAGTGCAAATAAAAGTGCGGTCCGTGGGCCTCATCGGCAATTACCGTAAGTCCCGCCCTTCTGGCCGCCTGTATCAGCTGAGCAGCCGGCCCCACCAAACCGTGGTACGAAGGATGAACCAGCACCAACGCCCGAGCATCGGTATGCTGGTCAATAATCCTAAGTGCCTCATCTTGATCCCAGCCGCTCACCACACTATGCACCGGGTCCACCACTGCCGGATAAAACACTGGCTTTAGATCACCTAAAATAGCAGCCGATAGCAACGAACGGTGGGCATGGCGCGGCAAAATCACCTTATCTCCTGGTCTCGTCGCCGCCAGCAAAGCCGCAATAAGACCAGCACTAGTACCACCCACTAAAAAGAAGGTGCAGCGCGCCCCATAAAGCTCAGCCGCCAGCTCCTGGGCCTCCCTGATAACACCCTCCGGCGCATGAAGGTTGTCCAAACCCGGCAGCTCAGTCAAATCATAGTTTAATATTTCCGGTCCCCAAGCCGAGGACAGTTCCTCTAAGCCATAGCTCCCCTTATGCCCCGGTACGTGAAAACCGGTATAGCCAGCCGCTACGTGGGCCGTAAGCTCTTTCCACAGCGGCGCTTTGCCTTGTCCCTTCAATTATACCGTTCCTTCCCCTGAAAGTACATACAACCTCTGGCCACCTCATTCTTCTTCGTTAAGCGAACTTCCTGCTTTTTTGTGTAACGTTTCTCGGCCGTATTTCGTCTAACTATAAGGAAAAGGGACTTAATCTTTAACTGCTAAAGGAGGTTTGGCTAGAGTGAAAACTGTGTCCATGATTGTTGGCAAAATACTAACCGTTGTAATGGCTTCACTTCTTGTGGTAGGCTCTCTAGCTTCTGGCAACGCCCAGGCTCAAAGCGGACTCGTTTTGAGTACCCCTTATCCTGGACTGGAGGTACGGCCGGGAGAAGCGGTGGAATTTCCGTTAGAGGTCCTAAATACCGGTATTGCGTCTCAACCTGTTAATATCACTGTGGTTTCAGCCCCCAAAGGATGGCAGTGGGCATTAGAAGGCCGCGGCAAAACAGTGCATCAGGTTTTTGCTCAGCGAGGCGTACCCCAACAGCTAAACCTGAAAGTTGAGATACCGGCCGAAACAAAAGAAGGTAACCACCAGGTAGTGGTTCGGGCTTCGGCCGCCGGGGTATCTAGTAATCTTACCTTAGACCTTAAAGTCAACACCCAAACTAAGCAAGAAGGCCAACTTAAGGCTCAGTATCCGCAGCTAGAAGGGCCAGCCGGAGCCACCTTTAAGTTCCGGGTAGATCTAACCAACGACACCGCTAAGGAGCAATCTTACAGTCTTGGGGCCCAAGCACCGCCAGGCTGGCAGGTCTCTTTTAGCCCAGCTTATGACAGTAAGAAAATCGCCAGTTTGAGCATCAAGTCAGGGGAAAACCAAGGTCTGGATGTGGAGATCATCCCAGCACAAAATGTCACAGCCGGTAAATACACGATCCCGGTCAGTGCTGTCTATGCCGGTGGAGCACTACAAGCAGAACTCACCATAACCATCACCGGCACTTATAATCTTAAATTAACTACCTCTACCGGCCGTCTTAATGCCAATGCTTACCCTGGCCAGGAACGGGAAGTAACCCTCCAGGTGGAAAATGCCGGTAGCGGTGATCTCAAAGGGATTACCTTCTCATCTTGGGAACCGACAAACTGGTCGGTCCGATTTGAACCGGCGGAAATAGACGTGCTACCTGCCGGAGAAACCAAGCAAGTAAAAGCTTATATCAAACCCGACCGTCGATCCATTGCCGGGGATTACGTGGTAAGCCTGACAGCTTCTGCCGCCGAAGCCAGAGGTAGTGTCGAAATGAGGGTACTGGTGAAAACATCTACTATGTGGGGTATTGTCGCCATCTTGATCATCGTCGCGGTAATTAGTGCCGTATATCGCCTATTTAAACTTTATGGGAGACGTTAGCCATGGCGGATACCATTATTACAACCAAAAACCTTACCAAAAGATACGATACCCTTGTGGCCGTAGACCAGCTTAATCTCGAAATTTTCGCTGGTGAGGTATTTGGACTCCTCGGCCCTAACGGAGCCGGAAAAACCACCACTATTCTTATGCTGCTGGGACTTACCGAGCCATCAGCAGGAATAGTGAATGTAGCTGGCCACGATCCCACCAGAAACCCCCTCAAAGTGAAACGCCAGGTAGGCTACCTTCCTGACAACGTTGGGTTTTATGAAGAGTTAACCGGGCGAGAAAATCTGCGTTATACCGCAGAGCTAAACGCCCTCCCCCCACAGGAAAGAGAAAATCGAATTGACGTTCTCCTTAAGCAGGTAGGCCTTGCAGCAGCTGCTGATCGACCGGTGGGGACCTATTCACGCGGTATGCGTCAAAGGTTAGGTATTGCCGACGCTTTAGTGAAAGATCCGGCTATTGTAATCCTAGATGAACCCACACTGGGGATTGACCCCGAAGGAACCAGAGAAGTACTGGCAGTAATTAGGCGCCTAGCCGAAGAAGAGGGGCGCACGGTGCTGTTGTCGTCACACCTGTTGCACCAAATGCAGCAAATTTGTGACCGCGTCGGCATCTTTGTTAAAGGCAAACTGCTGGCGGCCGGTGGGATTGAAACTTTAGGCGAGTTAGTATTAGCCGGCGAACCGCAAACGGTAGAAGTGGAGGCCAACCCCAGCGATGATCGACTACTTAAGGTCATTGCCAGCATACCAGGGGCAGAATCGGTTCGGCGAACTCAAGGTTCGATCGAGGTTACAGCCAACCGAGATATAAGGGCTGCCTTAAGCCAGACCCTTGTTAGAGAAGGCTATACCTTGCTTCATCTTCGCCAGCGCAAAGGAGACTTGGATGATATTTACCGCCGCTACTTTGCCCGCGAGGAGGTGAGCTAATGTCTTCTATACAGCAGCTAGCTTCAACGACCAATTCCTGGGCGAAATCGTTACGCCAGATACGCAGCCAACTGGCTGAACAAAACACCGGTCTTATGGTGCTGTGCCGCAAAGAGTTAGCCGACCATTTAAATAGCAAACGGTTCACCATTATTCTTTTGTTGATAGCACTTACCGGTATGGCCAGTATTTATGCCGCTGGTATGGGCATTAGAGGTGCTGTGGAAGGAAAAGAAGCCGAGTTCGTCTTTTTACGACTATTCACCACCGGAGGCAATTCGCTGCCGCCCTTTATTTCCTTTGTCGCGTTGCTGGCACCACTTATTAGCCTGTCTCTTAGTTTCGACGCTATTTGCGGCGAACGGTCACGGCGCACGCTAAGTCGCCTACTGGCTCAGCCTATCTACCGGGATGCAGTCATTAACGGTAAGTTCTTAGCGGCACTAATAATCCTAACGGTGATGCTCCTGTCCCTGGGTACATTAGTAGCCGGTCTAGGTCTTTTGTTAATCGGTGTGCCGCCGACACTAGAAGAGATTGTCCGTATTGGTGTGTTCTTGCTTCTTACCGTAGTCTACATGGCCTTGTGGTGCGCCTTGGCCACCCTTTTCTCCGTCATCTTTCGCCAAGCTGCCACTTCTGCCTTGGCCAGTATAGCAGTGTGGTTGTTCTTTTCGGTGTTTGCCCAACTTTTAGTAGGTCTAATGGCCGATGCTATCTTTCCAGTAACCGACCAGGCAACAGCTCAAGTAGCTTTTCATAACCAACAACTAAGGCAATTGTTAGGACGGCTCTCGCCCGCTACCTTATACAGCGAAGCCGTTGTCGCTATCTTAAACCCCAGTCTTAGGGTTCTGGGTCCGGTCATGATAGAACAGATTGAGGGCGCTATCGCCGGCCCATTGCCACTGGGGCAAAGTCTGCTGCTGGTTTGGCCTCACCTTACCGGCTTAGTGGCCGCCACTTTGCTCTGCTTTGCCGCCTCTTATGTTCTTTTTATGCGCCAGGAAATTAGAGCCGATTAACACCGCATTCCCTAGAACTTTGATATAATATATAGAGGGTCCTAATGCCTGTTAGCTTACCAGCTAAATTATTAACAACAAACCGAGTTGAAGGTGGACAGCGTGCAAGAACAAGCGCCAGCTTTACCTACATCGGTACAAGATGACCGCTCCCAAAAACTCGAATACCTTATGCAGCGCTTCGGCGACCAGGTGCTTAAGCTAGCTTACTACTATGTCCGCGACTGTCACTGGGCGGAAGATATTGCCCAAGAGGTCTTCTGCCGGGTGTATCAAAACTTAGATCGCTTCCGGCAGGAGTCCTCCTACTTTACCTGGATTCACCGCATCACCGTTAATTTGTGCCGGGACCACCTGCGCTCGGCTGCTTTTCGTCGTCTTATCCCTTGGGGAGACACCTACTCACTGGAACAAGTTGGAACCTGGTCCGAGCCAAGGACAGGAGAATTAGAGAGTAGCGAAATATGGCGAGAGGTAATGAAGTTGCCGGTAAAATATCGGGTAGTATTAGCTCTTCATTACTTTCACGATCTCTCCACAAGGCAAATCAGTGCCATTACCGGCATGAAGGAAGGCACAGTAAGGGTTAATCTGAGCCGGGCCCGAAATCGACTGAAGAAAAATTTACAACAGATGGGAGTTGCAGGCCATGAGCGACGAGGAGTTCCAAGCCAAACTCAAGCAAGCCCGCTCTGAGGCCCAACAGTTTTTCGCCGACTGGTCTTTTGCTCCTTTGCGGGAAAAAGTCCATAACCGCATACGATCACAACCCCAGAATAAGCCTTTACGGTGGCCGTCATGGCTTGTCGGCCAAAAACATCTAATAGCCGCTGCAACCTTGGTTGTACTTACAGCCGCGATTGGACTTCGGCTGACCCATCAG
>JBMNSQ010000034.1:0-15952 GCA_050945275.1 bacterium
AGGACAAGCTCCCACTTAGGGTTTGAGCTTTCTATCAAATCATTTTTCTTCTGTCTAGCACATCCCTTAATCTGCTTTTCCCTTGATATAGCCGAAGTAACATCCGAGGTGCATTCAAAATAGACCAGTTTGTTTACATTATATTTTGCCGTGAAACCTTTCACTAATCTATTTTTATGTTCGTATACCCTACGCCCTAAATTGTTGGTAACGCCTGTATACAGGACTTTATTGTTCCAATTGGTCATCATATATACATAGTACAAACCATATACCCCTTTTAAGATCCTTCGCTATCGCTCAGGATGACAAAATTGAACGATCTTGCTGTATACCAAAAAATAATAGGGCGCAAACCATAGCTGTCGTTCCTATCAAAGCTCTACTTCAATGCCGACCTGTCCGCTCAGCCTGTCTAGAACAAAGTGGAGGAGGGCTTTATCCAAAAGGTCTTTTTAAGATTCTTCAGTCGCTTTGCTCCTTCAGAATAGCCGGATGAACGCTTTTATTTATCGTTGTGCGGTAACGCGTACAAGTTCCAAGTGAAACAAGGAACCCCTTACCTTTGAAACAGCTGTCATTCCGAGTGAGACGAGGAATCTTGGGTCTAAGATCCTGTGCTCCGCTTAAAGTGACATAAAACGTGGGTTGCTAGGTTTTTACTTTAGTCTTGATTCTTTACATCACTTTCCGCACTCTTTGTTTGCTAGTTCTCTTCTTAGACACAACAATATTTATTTCCCAACTATCTTCGGTCTCCTGTTCCACCATATTTACGCTAAGGCCGGCCTTTTTTAGTTCCGCCACTGCTTGGCGAACGGTGTTAATAAATAGGCGAATGTCTTTATAAATCCGAACCCAACGGCCTTCTTTTTTCTGTGATTTGCTCTCTCCCACTAGCTTTTCTACCAGCTGCTCCGTTGCCTGGACCGTTAGATTTTCTACTACGACTTTATTCGCTATTTTCTCTTGTGTCTCGGTATCCGGCAGCCTAAGTAGTGCCCGGGCATGTCGTTCTGTGAATATTTCCCGGGAAATATTGTGCCGAATGCTGTCAGGAAGCCTAAGTAGCCGTAGTTTATTGGCGATAGTACTCTGGCTTTTGCCTAGCCTCTGAGCCAGTTCCTCCTGGGTAATATCAAATTCAGCCAACAGCCGGGCGTAACCTTCTGCTTCCTCCCAAAAGGATAGATCTTGTCGCTGCAAATTCTCTAACAAGGCTATTAACGCCACATCTTCATCGGCATAATCACGCACCAATGCCGGAATAGTAGGGCGTCCTAACAGCCGCATAGCCCTAAGGCGACGTTCGCCAGCGATCAGTTCGTACTCTGCTTTGCGCTTAGCTCGAACTATTATTGGCTGCAAAAGGCCGTAGGATTCGATGCTCAGGGCTAGCTCTTTTAATTCTTCTTGTTTAAACTCGCGCCGGGGTTGAAAAGGATTTGCCTTAATCTTATCCACCGGTATTTCCCGGACAGCAGCATCTCCATCTTCTTCTGTTACACCAAATAGCTTAGCCAGTCGTTCTTTCATGGCGGCCACCGCCTCATCTTCTTTTCTTCCTACGCTTTCTATTCGACATTTGCCAGGAAATTCCTGCCAATGCTGTATTGTCTTATTAGAAGATCTTCCAACAAAGCCTTACCGCCAATGATGCCACAGTTAAGGCGACATCAAGTTGTCAGTTCATAGTTACCCGTAATTTATGTACATAACGAAAGATGGTCAAAATTGTTATCCTGCCTGTCCAGATCGGAGCGGAGGGAGTGAAGCGGAGCAGAGGGAACGAAGTGGAGAGTGCAGAGCGGAGGGAGTGACGCGGAAGATCTTATATTTCTTATAGATCTTTTAATAAAAGACTCTTCGCTTCGCTCAGAGTGACATAAAAACACAGGGTGCATAAAAGATGGTTTGTCGTGCATCAAGGCAACACAATAGCCAAGAACCGTAAAACAGTAAGAAAAGTTGCTAGCCCTAATACTATAAGCAAATCTTAGACCCTATTCAAAAAATTTAGTCACACCAGGAAAACCCGGCGCTGCACCTCCCCACCTTCTAGGGTAGGCAAGTCGAGCCCTGAAAGGAAAGGGCGGGTTCGGAGGCGGCCAAGGAGCCAAACTCGGTCGTTCTATACCCCTTCCTTACAGCGGCCTTTTTGCCGGACGGCCTGGTGGACGTGGATACTTGGCTGGGGTAGGGGAGACTTTAGTTACCACCACTAGGGAGCGCTGCTCCCCGCCGGGCAAACTAAACTCTTTAACCTCTGTCACCTCGCCCCCCAGTTTATCCAGCGCCTGCCGGGCAGCTCCCAGCTCATCGGTCACCCCAGGCCCTTTATAAGCTACAAAACGTCCTCCCACTACCACCAACGGTAAACAGAGTTCCAGTAACACCGGTAGGGCAGCTACGGCCCGTGCCGTGACCACAAGAAATTGTTCTCGAAACAGTTTATCCTGCCCCACCTCTTCGGCCCGCCGGGAACAAACGACAACTTCCGACAAGGCCAGCCGGTCAACCGTTTCCTTAAGAAAGGCTGCTTTTTTATTTATACTTTCGATTAAAGTTAACTTTATCTGAGGACGGGCAATTTTAAGAGCTAGCCCCGGCAAACCGGCTCCGCTGCCAACATCGGCCAAGCTCGGTAACTTCTTTGGTAAATAGGGGAGGGCAGCTAAGGAATCAACAAAATGCTTCCGAATTACTTCTTTTGGCTCGGTAATAGCACTCAAGTTAAGCCGTTTGTTGCCAGCAGCCAATAGGCGCCCGTAAACCATAAAATTGTCTATTTGTACAGAAGAAAGACCTACGCCCACCAACCGCTGGGCTTCACACTCCAACAGGGTTTTAAGTTCTGCACTGTCCCAGCTTAAACTCTCACTATTTTTCACTTTTTGTTCGCCCCCTACCACGAAGATAGACCATGAGAACGGTAATATCAGCCGGCGTAATTCCCGGAATTCGTGCTGCCTGTCCTAAGCTCGTTGGCCGGATAGCGGTTAGTTTTTCTCGTGCCTCCCTGGATAAGGCTTTTATGTTGTTATAATCGATCTCTGGCGGCAGTCTCTTTCCCTCTAGCTCCGCCATTTGCTCTACCAAACGTTTTTCCTTATCAATATAAGCAGCATATTTCACTTCCGCCTCAACCGTTTCCACTGCCGAACCTGTAAGCGGTTTCGGTGGGGGCATAAGCTGCACAATATCATAATAATTAAGTTCTGGCCGACGCAACAGATCGGCTAACGCAGCCGGATGGACCAAAGTAGCAGTACCGATCTTTTCTAACAAGCTATTTACTTCGGCTGTCGGCGTGACCCGTTCCTTGTTCAACCGGCTAATTTCCGCCTCTACCGATTCCTCTTTGGCTACCAGTTTTTGATATTTTTCTTCCGGCAGCAATCCTAGTTCGTAACTATAGCGAGCTAACCGTAAATCTGCATTATCTGAGCGAAGAAGAAGCCTATGTTCGGCCCGTGAAGTGAGCATACGGTATGGCTCCCGAGGTCCCTTTGTTACTAAATCATCAATCAGCACACCAATGTAAGCCTCGCTCCTATCGAGCACCAGCGGCTCCTTGTCCCTCACATAACAGACAGCGTTAATACCGGCCATAATACCTTGGGCCGCAGCTTCTTCGTAGCCAGATGTACCATTGACCTGCCCAGCAAAAAACAATCCCTGTACAAGCTTACTCTCCAGCGTTACCTTTAGCTGTCTGGCCGGCAGATAGTTGTATTCAATGCCATAACCTGGTCTTAGTATTTCCACCTCTTCCAGGCCAGGGATAGAGTGGAGCAACTTTACCTGCACATCTTCCGGAAGGCTGGTAAACACACCGGTAAGATAGATTTCATCAGTGTTCCAACCTTCCGGTTCTAAAAACACCTGATGAGCTTGACGCTCCGGAAAGTGTGTTACCTTTCCCTCAATGGACGGACAGTATCTAGGCTCGGCCCCTTCTAGCACATTGACCGAAAACGGTGACCGATGAAGATTGTCCCGAATAATCTTATGGGTGCGCTCATTGGTGTACGTTAGGTAGCAGGACAATTGCGCCTTGCGCCGGGGCCGGTTCCACAGCGAAAACGCCAACGGTTCGCTGCTACCGCGCTGCTCTTTAAGACCATCGAAATTTACTGTGCGCCGGGAAATACGGGGGGGAGTAGTCGTTCGAAAGCGCCCCGTTTCAAAACCCAGCTCCAGTAACGACTGGGTCAGGTCGTGGGCAGCCGGTTGCCCCTGGGGCCCACCGCTGAATTTAAGTTCTCCCATAAAAATCTCGCTGCCCAGATAAACTCCCGTAGTAATAATTACGGCCGCTGTCCGGTACTCGGTTCCACTATGAGTACGCACTCCATAGACGCCATCTGCGTCGGTAAGCACTTTGGTTACTGTTGTTTCACGTATCACTAAATTAGCAGTGCTACTTAAGGTTTGCCACATGCGTCTTCGATACAGGCCTTTATCGCACACAGCCCGAAGTGCCCGCACCGCCGGACCTTTGCTGGTATTTAGTACTCTCAGTTGCAAATAAGAACGGTCGCTATTGTTAGCTATTTCGCCGCCTAGCGCATCTACTTCCCGTACTAAGTGACCCTTAGCCGGACCACCGATGGACGGGTTACATGGCATAAGGGCAATATGTTCCAGGCTTAGCGTAGTCAGAAGCGTCCGACAACCCATCCGAGCCGCGGCCAGCGCCGCTTCGCAGCCGGCGTGCCCGGCTCCTACTACAATTACATCATAGTCTGGTTTCACCATTTACTGCCAGCCCCGCTTCGCATTATTTTCCAATACAAAACTCCTGAAAAATCCGGTCCACCAGTTCCCGATCTACCGACTCTCCGGTTATTTTTCCTAATTCAAATCTCGCCGCCCGAACATCCATACTGACAATATCATAGCCAAAGCCAGCCGCAGCCGCCTGTGCCGCTTCCTTCACCGCTGCTTGGGCCGCTTTCAAAGCTTCTATATGCCTGAGATTGCTTACACTTACGTGTTCAACATCAACTTCGCCTTTTAGCGCCCAGTTGTAAATAGTTTCTTCTAGTTTCTGAAGGCCCCAGCCTTCTTTCACCGACAGGGGAATCACTTCTTCGTCCGGACAATGCTGTTTAACTTCTTCCACTGTAAGGCCACCGCCAACATCTGTTTTGTTGAGCAGTACCAGTATTTTCTTTCCCTGGCAAAGTGAGTATATAAGCCAATCTTCCTCTTGCCAACCTCTGGTGGCATCCGCTACCATAAGCACCAGTTCAGCCGCTTTAAGTTCTTCTTTGGCTGCTTCCACACCTAATTGTTCCACTTTGTCTTTGGCTTGCCGGATTCCAGCCGTGTCTAACAGCCGCACAGGAAGGCCGGAGATATTTATTATTTCCTCGATCACATCCCGGGTGGTGCCGGGAATATCAGTTACCAACGCCCGTTTTCGTCCGACCAAAGCGTTCAGAAGACTGGATTTGCCCACATTAGGCTTACCTACTATCACGACAGCTAGTCCTTCTCTAAGCCTATGCCCTGTTTCCCCTTGGGCAATAAGAGCGGCCAATTGTTGCTGCCATCTGGCTAATTTGCGCGACACTTCGGCTTGATCAAGCTCCGGTATATCATCTTCGGGAAAATCAATTCCCACTTCCATCCAAGCCTCCAGCGCCAAAAGTTCTTTTCTTAGCACTCCTATTTCCTCGGATAACCGTCCCCTGAGCTGCTGCTGGGCTAGCCGTAAATTAGCTTCCGTACTAGCTGTAATAATATCGCATACTGCCTCTGCCTGGGCCAAATCTAAGCGTCCATTTAAAAAAGCCCGCTGGGTAAATTCGCCAGGCGTAGCTAACCGTGCGCCTTGAGCCAGCACTTGTTTTAAGACCTGCGTAAGTGCTACCGGGCCTCCGTGGCACTGCAGTTCCAGTACATCTTCCTTCGTGTAAGACGCCGGGGAGCGCATAACCAAGGCGATAGCTTCGTCAATCACGTTGTTGCTCGCCGGATCAACCACCGTGCCATAGCGAGCGCTAAAACTCGACTGCTCGCTTACTCTACCTTGATGCCGGGGCCGAAAAATAGCATCACCGATAAAGAGCGCCTTGGGCCCACTTATCCGAACAATGCCGATACCGCCTCGGCCGACAGCAGTGGCAATAGCAGCGATAGTCGCCTGCTCCATATATATCCCCCCTCACTAAAAAAGCCCAGCCTGTAAGCTGCTGGGCTTTAGTGTATCATTTCCTATTATCGAGAACAACTACGATCTCCTTTTTGCACTAATTACAACCCGCCGGAACGGTTCTCGGCCTTCACTGGCTGTTTCTATTTCCGGATCATCTTGCAACGTTAGATGGATAATACGCCTCTCGGCAGCCGACATGGGCTCTAGCGCTATCTGGCGTCGACGATCCTTAACCCGTTCAGCGGTCCGCTTGGCTAAGTTAGTCAGCGTTTGTGTTCGACGGGCTCGATACCCAGCAATGTCTAGCATTACCCGCTGCGACTCTTTTACGCCTTTATTGGCCACCAAATTAGTAAGGTATTGCCAAGCATCTAATGCCTGTCCCCGGCGACCGATCAAAGTACCTACATTTTTGCCTTCAATATCAATTTGAATACCTTCCGTTGTTGTTGTTCCTTTTATATTAACATCTACATTTAAGATACTTACCACTTGGGTTAAGAAAGACTGCGCCCGATCAAGCGTATTTTCTTTTATAGCCACCTTCACCCTAGCTGGCCGACCGCCCAAAAAACCCATAAAACCACGACTTGGTTCCTCTAAAACCTCCACCTCGACATCATCAGCACTTACACCTAATTTTTGTAGCGCCTGCTGCACCGCTTCTTCCACTGATCTTGCTGTTTCTTCAACGGCCTTCATCTTTTGCCAGTGCCCCCTTTGGCATCAGTGTCCGAGAATCCCACCATTGTTGACCGATACTCACTATATTTTGTACAACCCAGTAAAGTGCCAATCCTGCCGGGAAACGCATGGCCATCCAGCCAATAACCAGCGGCATAGCCGCCATCATTTGGGCCTGCTTGGGATCGGTGGACATTTGTTTTTGCGAGACGTATTGCGTAATCACAGTCAAAATAGGTAGCACATAAAAAGGGTCTGCCTTGCCTAAGTCCGGTATCCAGTAAAATCCGGCATTATCCACCGGATAAGGATATGTGCGCAAAATGTTAAACAATGCAAAGATAATAGGCAGCTGGATTAGCATAGGCAAACAGCCACCAAGCGGGCTAACACCATGTTCGTTATATAAGGCCATCATCTCTTTGTTCAGCTTCTCGGGCTGATTCTTGTATTTCGCCTGTAATTCCTTTAGCTTGGGGTTAAGCTTTTGCATAGCCAGCATGCTTTTTGTCTGTCGCCTGGTAAGCGGCCACATTAGCATACGTACTAAAACCGTAAGTACGATCACAGCCCACCCATAATTGTGAAAAAAACTATACAAATACTCTAACACCCAAAATAACGCGTCACCCAGGGCCCTCAATTCTTCCCCTCCTCATTAGTCAATCCCCTAGGTTATGAGCTATGTTAGAGATTGACTTGTTGTCGTTTTAAGGTACAGGATCATAACCACTGGCACCCCATGGGTGACAGCTACATATACGCCGAGCCGCCAAGTACCCCCCTACCCAGCAACCATAGCGAGAAACAGCTTGGTAAGCATACTCCGAGCAGGTAGGAACGTAGCGGCAATGCGGCCCAAAAAGAGGCGATATAAAACGCCTATAAACAGAGATAATTCCTAAAAGAACCATCTTCATCGCAATTCATAGCCACCTTAAACCAATAATTTGGCTTTACGAAGCAACTGTCGTAGTTCTTTTTTTAGAGCGTCAAATTTTGTTTCTAATGCTCGAGCACGGGCCACTAACACAATATCGTATCCGATAACAATACTTGGCTGCAGACACCGGTAGGCCTCTTTCAGACGGCGGCGGACATAATTTCTCTGCACGGAACCGCCTATCTTTTTACCCACTGTAAAACCGACTCTTGTTTCCTTCTTGGGGCCCGGCAAAACATAAAGAACCATGAAACGGCCTACGTATGCCTGTCCTCGTTTGTAAACCGATTGAAACTCTTTGTTTTTCGTTAGTCGCCCAAGCTTCACCGGTCGCGCCCCTTTATCTGTTGTTCGTTCTACACAAGAAAAGGGGCCAGGTCCAAATTCCTGCCCCGCCTAATACCTATCTCTTGACCTTCGTCAGGCGGAAATTCTTTTCCTGCCTTTAGCACGCCGACGAGCTAACACTTTGCGTCCGCCTCTGGTACTAATACGCGCCCTAAAGCCATGGGTCTTTTTCCGGTACCTTCTGCTTGGTTGATATGTCCTTTTCACTATATTTTCTTCCTTTCCCCTCGTTTTTCCTTCTGGTTATAAAAAAATTATACTTGAGCCGCCGCCGAGCTGTCAAGTTAAAGCACTCTACACATAATCCACAGTTGAGACCTTTGTCCTGGTTGCTGCTTGTGGATATCTATGCTATTATAAGCCTGGAGTTTACAAAACCACCCTCTGTTACCAGGGATTTTCCCCTAATATTTGCTGGTTTATGCACATATTGTGGATAAACCTGTGTATAAGTATTATTTTTTATATAAAGGAGGGTAGTCAATTGCCCTTACCCGCTGAAGAACTGTGGCAACGCGCTTTGGACATTATGGAGCAGGAACTTGGTCGGACAAGTTTCGATAACTGGCTCCGTCCTACCCGCGCCGTTGCTATCGTAGGAACTAACTTGCTCGTAGCTGTCCCAAATCCTTATACGCGCGAATGGTTGGAGACTTCCTATTCTAGTTTGATCGCTCGCGCCCTCCAAGAATGTGGAGCAGCGGAACTCCGCGTACATTATTTATTACCCGGTGACACCGACAATCATAAAACAGTTTCGGCACCAGCCACCACTTCGGCTTTAGCCGACGAACGGCCTCATCTTAACCCGAAATATATTTTTGATACCTTTGTTGTAGGCAATAGTAACCGGTTTGCTCATGCAGCCTCGCTGGCCGTGGCCGAAAGTCCATCGCGAGCTTACAACCCTCTTTTTATTTATGGCGGTGTCGGATTAGGGAAGACTCATCTGATGCATGCGATTGCTCATTATATTCTTGATAAATCACCGCTCGACCGGGTGGTTTATGTGTCTTCCGAAACCTTTACCAACGAACTGATCAATTGTATCAAGGATGATACAATTAATCAGTTTCGGGGTAAGTATCGCGAAAAAGATATCTTATTAATTGACGATATTCAATTCTTAGAAAAAAAAGAGCGGACCCAAGAAGAATTTTTCCATACGTTTAATGCTCTTTATGAAGCTAACCGCCAGATTATTGTCTCCAGCGACAGGCCGCCTAAAGAATTATCAACGTTGGAAGATCGTCTGCGGTCCCGGTTTGAATGGGGCTTAATCACTGACATTCAGCCACCGGATCTAGAAACTAGGGTAGCTATCCTACGCAAAAAAGCTCAGTTAGAAAACCTCCAAGTCCCGGATGAATCTTTAGAGTACATTGCCCTTCGTATTACTAGTAACATCCGGGAACTAGAAGGAGCCCTTACTCGTTTATTAGCTTATGCCCAGCTCCACAATAGCCCGATCACAATGGACCTTACTGAAGAAGCACTGCTCAGTATTTTACCAGAGAGAAAACCGCAGCCGATAACTATTAACCGTATTCAAAAAATCGTAGCGGCTGAATTTAACTTGCGCCCGGAAGACCTGTGCGCCAAACGTCGCACCCGTAACCTGGTGGTGCCACGTCAAATAGCAATGTACCTAGCCCGGGAACTGACTGATGCCTCCTTGCCGAAAATAGGAGATGAATTTGGCGGCCGCGATCACACCACTGTCATCCATAGTTGTGACAAGATCTCGTCAGAGTTAAAAAATGATGCCGAGCTGCGCGCTCTTATTAACAAGTTCAAAGCTACCCTTCGGGATAACGCCTCTTAACTCCTGGGGATAAGTACTCGCCCACTGGTGGAAATAAGGTTTCCCCCAACAGTTCCACAACTCTTCCCCGTTTATTATTGGTTTGTCCCCAGGGTATAACCCTGTAGATAAGTCTTTATTACTGTTTTTCCTTCTTTTCCACAGGCTCTATTACTACTACTATCTATATACCTGCTATTATATTTAAATACACCGTAATTATATGGCTTGTGGAAAAACGTTTTTTTGTAAGGAGGAGGCTATATGGAGTTTAGTGCCTTAAAGGCCGATTTTGTCGCTGCGGCTCAAAATGTGCTGCGGGCCGTACCTATTAAATCAGAGCGAGCTGATCTAAGCGGTATCTTTATTGTGGCCGAAAATGGTACGATAACCTTAAGCGGTACCGATACAGAGCTTGGTATTAAATGCCAGTTTACCGCTCAAATAAACACCGATGGGGAAGCATTACTGCCCGGCCGCTATCTGGTGGATATCTTGCGTCGCTTACCCCCAGGACCACTGCTTTTTAGATTAGATCCTTCTAATGACCATGTATACATTAATTCCGGTGCTTCTCATTTCGAACTGTTGGCCTTACCGGCTGATCGCTTTCCTAAGTTTAGATTTGACGAACAGGAAATACTTACCACAGTACCCGAATTGGCTCTCAGAACGGGTATCAATCAAGTAGCCTTTGCCGCAGCCAAAGACGGCCTGCGCCAGCTGCTAAATAGTGTACTTATATCTTTAGGAAAAAATAAAATGCGTCTGGTGGCCACTGACGGACACAGGTTAGCTTTAGCCGAGACATTGGAGCTGACCCAGGATATAACTGGCGATTACTTAGTTCCGGTAAGAAGTTTAGAAGAGGTGGCCCGCCTTATTTCTGGTCAGGAAGAAGTACAGATTGCCGGTACCGATAAACAAATATCTTTTCGAACTAAGACAACTATGGTGCAATCACGTCTGGTGGAAGGCAAGTACCTGCCTTATGACAGCATAATTCCAGCTGAGTTTTCCTGGCAGGCAGTTGTGTACAGGGCTGATCTATTGGCGGCATTAGAGCGGGCTGAGTTGTTCTCATCGGACAAGATCAATGCTGTTAATCTTAATTTAACCGGCGATGGAATCGAAGTATTTGCTCAGAGCGCCGATATCGGTAAAGTTCAGGAGCTAGTACCGGCCGAGGTAGAAGGCGGCGACTTGGACATTTCATTTAACGTTCGCTACTTGCTAGAGCCACTTAAGATACTAGCTAGTGAGCAAATCCAGCTGAAATTTACCGGATCCCAAAGCGCAGCTTTAATTAGCCCGCCTGCTGATGACGCTTACCAATATTTGGTCATGCCCATAACTACACGTAATACGGTGTAAGGCGAGCACTGTGCAACTGGTACGTCTTACCCTAAACAATTTCCGTAGTTGGCAAAACACAATCTTTGAGCCGGTAAAAGGACTAAATATACTGCGCGGTGGCAATGCTCAAGGCAAGAGTAATTTACTGGAGGCTATCTTCTTTTTAGCCACTGGAAAATCATTTCGTACCTACCGCGATCGCGAGCTGGCCTATATGGGTGAAGATTCGTTTGCCGTCGGTGGCCTTATCAACTCTCCCACCGGCGAGTTTTCGGTGGTTGTGCGGTGGGAGAAACAAAACGGCAAAAGTTTTACTCTTAACAGGGAGCAACAAGGGCGGTTAGCTGATTTACTAGGTCTAGTTACGGCGGTGGTTTTTGCCCCCGAGGATTTGTTATTTATCAAAGGTGGCCCCCAACTTCGCAGGCAGGCGCTTAACTTGCTGTTACTGCAAACCAGCCGCCAGTATTACTTTCACCTACGCGAATACAACCGTGTTTTGGCCCAACGAAATATGTTTCTTAAAAGATTTTCCCCAAGTTCGGGTAATGAGGCTTTGCTGTCGGCCTGGGATGAACAATTAGTTACAGCCGGGGCAGAACTTATGATCAGACGTCAGCAGGTCTTGGCTATAATGTCGCCATGGGTGAAGGAGTATAATTATCGTTTGGGTAGTGTCAAAGAATTGTCGCTGCACTATGAACCCAATATCGCTCTTGATCCGGAGACTAATCTGAACGAGGCCAAGGCTGCTTTTTTGCAACAGTTAATTCAAAGTCGGCGCGAAGAGTGGCGTCGTCGCCTAACCTTGAGCGGGCCGCAACGGGATGAGTTGTTGTTTAAGCTAAAAGGTCAAGAACTAAAGAGTTTTGGTTCGCAAGGAGAACAGCGTACAGCCGCCCTGGCTTGGAAATTGGCCGAAGCTAAATATATCCGACAGAGAACAGGTCAACAACCGATACTACTTCTAGATGATGTATACTCAGAACTAGATGACAAGCGCCGCCGTTTTCTCACCGGCGAAGTGAGCGTTGGTAGTCAGGCTTTTATTACTACTACCGAGAGTAAAGACAGTCTACTTACTGGAGCAGCTGCCTACTTTGAAATTGATTCCGGAACAATAAAACGGGTATAGTAATAAGTGTAGTAGTAGCGAGGGAGTGAAGCAGCGTTGTTTTTGCATATTGGCGAGGACGTATCGGTCCCAGCCAAAGACATTATTTTTATTTTGGATCTCAAAAGTATCGATGCTGGGATAGCGAGCCGAGAGTTTCTAGAGATTAGCCGCGATGAAGATTTAGTTACCGAAATCGGTCCCGGTGATCCTAAGTCTCTTGTTTTAACCACCGAGCGAGCTTACTTGTCCCCGATCTCATCGCTGACTTTAGGAGGGCGATCTAAATTCCTAAAAAATCTAGGTGCTAATCGTCCTTAAGCGGCCAGACCATAAGCTCTTGGCCGCTCTTATTGTGGATTATCTTTTTGTTGTGGTATAATTTGGAGTATGATTAACCGTAAAAGAAATAAAAAAGAAAGGGGTGGACCAATGGCCAACGACAATAACAATAATAATAATCAAAACAACGGGCGCTATGATGCCAGCCAAATTCAGGTATTAGAAGGGCTAAAGGCTGTCAGGCTTCGGCCGTCTATGTATATCGGCAGTACTGGGCCAAGAGGCCTGCATCACCTGGTATACGAGGTGGTAGACAACAGTATTGATGAAGCTTTGGCTGGTTTTTGTACGCATATCGAAATTACCCTCCACCCCAACGGTATGGTTGTAGTAAGCGATAACGGCCGAGGAATTCCGGTGGAGATGCAACCACAGGTTGGTCGGCCGGCAGTGGAAGTAGTGCTTACCAGGTTACATGCCGGTGGAAAATTTGGCGGTGAAGGTTATAAGGTTTCTGGTGGTTTGCACGGTGTTGGTGTGGCCGTGGTTAATGCGTTATCGGACCGGCTGGAAGTGGAGGTCCATCGCGACGGTCATATTTACAGCCAAACTTACCGCCGGGGAGAACCGACCGGTGATCTTAAAATAGTTGGGGAATCAGAGCAAACCGGTACGACGATAAAGTTTATTCCCGACGAGACGATATTTCCCGAGTGCCGTTTTTCTTTTGACACTTTAGCTAAGCGATTTCGAGAGCTAGCTTTTTTGTGTCAGGGATTAAAAATTACCCTTAAAGACGAAGAAACAGGCCAAGAAGCAGTGTACCAATTTGAGGGCGGTATTGTTGAGTTTGTGCGCCATCTTAACAAAAACAAAGATACCTTATTCGATGAGCCGATATATGTTAAGCGGGAACGCGATGATGCCACCTGTGAGGTAGCTCTACAGTATAATACTGGGTATACGGAAAACATCCTCACCTATGCTAACAATATTCACACCCAAGAAGGCGGTACCCATGAAACCGGTTTTAAAGCGGCCGTAACTAGAGCTGTTAACGATTATGCAAAAAAATCAGGAGTGTTAAAAGACAATGATCCGTCCTTAAGCGGTGAAGATGTTCGCGAGGGATTAGTCGCGGTGGTGAGTATTAAACTTACCAATCCTCAATTTGAAGGACAAACAAAAACCAAACTAGGTAACACCGATGTTCGCGGTTTTGTCGATAGTATAGTTAGTGAAGGGCTAAGCATTTTTCTTGATGAAAATCCGCCTCAGGCTAAAAGAATATTGGACAAAGTGGTGGCGGCTGCTCGGGCGCGCGATGCCGCTCGGCGGGCCCGCGAACTGACTCGCCGAAAAAATGCGCTGGAAGTAAGTTCCCTCCCCGGCAAATTAGCTGACTGCAGCGAACATGATCCGGCGCTTTCAGAGCTGTATATAGTGGAGGGTGATTCGGCTGGTGGTACAGCTAAACAGGGTCGTAACCGCTCGTTTCAAGCTATTTTGCCTCTCCGGGGTAAGATTTTAAACGTGGAGAAGGCACGATTAGATAGGATTTTGTCTAATGCCGAAATACGGGCTATGATTACCGCCATAGGTGCTGGTATTAGCGAGGATTTTGATTTGACCAAAACCCGTTATCACAAAGTCATAATTATGACTGACGCCGATGTGGACGGGGCTCACATTCGATCCTTACTGCTTACCTTCTTTTACCGGTATATGCCCAAACTAATTGAAGCCGGTTATGTTTATATTGCTCAACCACCGCTATATTTGGTGCGCCGGGGTCGGGATGAAAAATATGCCTTCGATGACCATGAGTTAGAGAAGGTTTTGGCCCAGATGGGGCGAGGAAATGTAGATATTCAACGGTTTAAAGGTCTTGGTGAAATGAACGCCGACCAACTATGGGACACCACCATGAATCCTGATACCAGAACAGTTCTTCAAGTGACGGTGGAAGATGCGCTGGAAGCGAACACTATTTTTACTACCTTAATGGGTGATAAAGTCGAGCCCAGGCGCGAGTTTATTCAGGAAAATGCCCATCTAGTGCGTAATTTGGACATTTAGAAAGGGCGTAGCTTATGGAAGACAATTTATTTAGCCGGGTGATACCGGTAAAAATTGAAGAAGAAATGAAGCATTCCTACCTGGACTACGCCATGAGCGTGATTGTGGGCCGGGCGTTGCCTGATGTGCGCGACGGACTCAAACCGGTTCATCGGCGCATTTTATACGCCATGAGTGGGCTGGGGATGACGCCGGACAAGCCCTACAAAAAGTCAGCTCGGCTAGTGGGTGAAGCGCTTGGTAAGTATCATCCTCATGGAGATTCGGCTATTTACGATGCCATGGTTCGACTGGCTCAGGACTTTGCTAGCCGTTATCCGCTGGTGGATGGGCATGGTAACTTTGGTTCTATCGACGGTGATTCAGCGGCGGCCATGAGGTACACCGAAGCGCGTATGTCACGGATAGCGTTGGAGATGCTACGCGACATCGACAAAGATACAGTGGATTTTGTTCCCAACTTCAACGAGGAATTCAAAGAACCGGTAGTGTTGCCATCGAGAGTTCCTAACCTTCTTATTAACGGTTCCGCTGGGATTGCCGTTGGTATGGCCACTAATATCCCGCCGCATAACCTGCGTGAAGTGGTGGATGGCCTGGTTATGCTCATTGATAATCCCGACAGTACAATTGATGATCTCATGGTAGCAATAAAAGGGCCCGATTTTCCCACCGGAGGCCTAATACTTGGCCGACGGGGTATTAAGGCTGCTTTTTCTACCGGTAGAGGTTCGATAAAAGTACGGGCGGCGGCCAAAATCGAACAAATGAAGAACAACCGCCAGCAGATTATAGTTACTCAACTGCCGTATCAGGTCAATAAGGCTCGGTTGATAGAAAATATCGCGGCGCTAGTGCGGGACAAAAAACTGGAAGGGATCAGTGACTTACGCGACGAATCCAGCCGGGAAGGAATCCGTATTGTTATTGAACTAAGACGGGACGCTAACGCTCAAGTGGTGCTAAACCGTCTCTATCACCAAACGCAGTTGCAAACTACATTTGGCGTCATTATGTTGGCCCTGGTGGACGGAGAGCCGCGCATACTAACCCTCAAACAAGCGCTAGAATTTTATCTTCAGCACCAGCGCGATGTAATTGTTCGTCGCACTAAATTTGATTTAGATAAAGCGGAGGCCAGGGCTCATATTCTGGAAGGACTGCGGATTGCTTTAG
>JBMNSQ010000035.1:0-15466 GCA_050945275.1 bacterium
TAGTCCGATGGGCCTATTTTCCGAGAATCTGGTAGCAAAATCGTCCCGTTCTAAAATACGAGCAACGGTAGTTTTGGCGGCCAACTGCACTACATCGGAAAAAGTAAGTTTACCTAACCAGCGGCTATTGTAATCGACTACCGTCTTCTCACGATCCAGGATTTTAAAAACCTGATCAGTATATGTCTTAGCATTGATAGCCATTTCCTCTTCGGTTAACTGTTTTCTTGTATCCGAACGGCCGCTGGGGTCCCCAATTCGCCCTGTGAAATCACCCACTAGAAAAACAATTTCGTGGCCGATTTGTTGCAGTTGCCGTAGTTTACGCAACGGTACTGTATGGCCTAAATGAATCTCCGGAGCCGAGGGGTCAACCCCTAACTTGATTCTAAGCGGCCTTCCTTCTCGGTCAGCACGCCGAATTTTTTCTCGCAACTCTTGTTCTGAAATAACTTCTGACGTCCCCCTTAAAAACACTTCCATTTGTTGATCCAGCATCATTGGCATAATCCCCTTTCTATGTTTGATAAATATAAAAACCTTCTCATCCTGAGGGACGAAAAGGTCACTTCACGCGATACCACCCTTATTGCCACCATAGGCAGCCACTCTGATCCCCTGTAACGGTGGGATTCCGGCACGGCCTACTTATTTCAGCCTGCAGTTTAGAGGTGTAAATTCACTTTCTGGCCTGATCAGCTTGCACCTACCGCCGACTCTCTGCTTCTTTGCCAGGAAGCTACTTAATCCTCATCTTCACCTTTTGCTATTGTCGGTATTATAGCACGGTTAACCACTCTTAGCAACCAGCTGCACAGGACATAGTTACTGTTTGCCAGGAACTTGGCTGCAGGATATTCTTATGAGGTGTCGAACAATATCAAGGCAACTATTTGTGTTATAGCCGTCGGTTTTAAGGAGGAACATTAATGGCTAAGAAAGCCCCAGGGAAGTTTAAGATTCCCTTCTTAATTTTTGTTTTCTTTGTGTTGCTAGTAGCGGGAGCAGGAACTACTTTCCTTGCTGGCTGCATTAAAACAATGCCACAATTTGATCCGGCTGTATTGGAGCAGCAAAATGCTACATCTACCGTATATGATACCCATGGAGAAGTATATACTCGCCTTCATGCTGAGGAAAATCGGCTACCAGTTGATTTAAGTAAAGTGCCGACTGAGTTAAAACAGGCCTTTATCGACACCGAAGATATTCGTTTTAACCAGCATTTCGGCATCGACTTAAGAGCCATCGCCCGAGCCGCTTGGAGAATAGCTAGCAGGCGTTCTTTTGAGGGTGGCAGCACTATTACCCAACAACTGGTAAAGAATGCATTTCTTACCCAAGAGCAAACCTTGAAACGCAAGGTGCAAGAAGCCATTTTAGCTCTACAGGTAGAACGTCGGTTTACCAAAGATCAAATTTTAGAGATGTATCTAAACGAAATCTACTTCGGTCATGGGGCTTATGGCGTACAAGCGGCTAGCCGTACATTTTTTGGCAAAGACGTTTCAGAGCTAAACCTAGCTGAATCAGCTTTCTTAACCGGACTTACCAAAAATCCATCCCGTTATTCCCCGTTTAATGCCTTTGAGGAGTGTAAAGAACGTCAAAGGGTAGTGCTAGACAACATGGTGAGAGCCGGTGATATAACGGAAGAAAGAGCTGAATCAGCCAAAAACGAACCGATAGAGATCCGTTCAGCTCAAGTAACAACTAACCGACCGGCCCCTTATTTCATCGATTATGTGGTTAGCCGGTTAGTAGAAAACCTTCTTCCTCATTACGGTTCCGAAAAAGCCGTCTATGATGCTATCTACCGTGGTGGACTTAACATTTACACCACTTTGGATCCAGCTATGCAACAATCGGCTGAGACAATTTTAGCCACCAATTTACCTGCTGGGGAAAAAGACGATAATCAAATTCTGCAACCACAAGGTGCCCTAGTAGCAGTTGATCCCGCCACCGGGGACGTTAAAGCCCTAGTGGGTGGCCGGGACTATAACGAGACCAAGTTTAACCGGGCGGTACAAGCCATGCGCCAACCTGGTTCTGCTTATAAGCCTTTTGTCTATACTACCGCTATTGAACAAGGTTGGTCTCCGGCGTCAATTATAGACGATGCCCCTACTATTTATAACGGTAAAGAATGGCCTAACAATTACGATCACACTTTTCGAGGATTAACAACGCTACGTACAGGAATAGAAGGTTCCATTAACGTCATGGCGGTCAAACTAATGGAAAAAGTAGGGGTGGATAATGTGCTTGCCACCACCGAAAAGATGGGCATATCCACGCTAGTTAAGTCAGGCGCCTCTAATGATCGACAGTTAGCATTGGCTTTAGGAGGAATGACTACCGGGGTATCGCCGCTTGAAATGGCAGCTGCCTACGGTGTATTGGCCAATGGTGGGGTGAAAATAGAGCCCTCACCGCTGATAATGGTTAAAGACAATATGGGCAATATTATTTGGGAGCGTATGAGTACACCCGAGACTGTGCTGTCGCCCCAGGTGAGCTATGTAATAACTGACATGCTACGCGGCGTAATCAGCCGTGGGACAGGAGGGTCCGCGGCTGTAATTGGCCGACCGGCGGCCGGCAAGACAGGTACCACTACTGGCAATAACGACGTCTGGTTTGTCGGCTACACTCCTGACTTAGCAGCTGCCGTATGGATTGGTTCTGACGCCCAAGAGCAAGGGACTCGGACGTATCTTAGCCGCCATGGCATCGGTAGCGGTTTTCCGGCAAGAATATGGGGACAGTTTATGCAAGCAGTCTTGGCTAATACTCCTGTTCGCAATTTTTCCCAACCTGGTGGTCTATCTAAGGTAACAGTATGCAACAAATCAGGTTTGCTCCCCGGTAATCTTTGCCCTCCTGAGCATTTGGTAACTGACTTTTTCATCCAAGGAACGGAACCAACGACACCATGCGATGTTCACGTTACAGCTACTGTTTGTGCAGAAACAGGGCAGTTAGCAACCGAATATTGCCCTGCTCCGGAAACTAAGGTTTTTATCCAAAGAAAGGAACCTTATGCTGTTCGCGCCGATGGGAAGAAACCCCAAGATGCAGCATTAGAAGTACCAACTGAAACTTGCAGCCACCATACCGCTGAATCAGTAACCTTTATTGAGATGTATGTTTGTCCTGAAAGTGAGGCCTTGGCCACCCAATACTGTCCCGATGCCATCCTAACTAGATTCACATCCGGGACCGAACCTAAAAAGATTTGTACTGTGCACGGTCCAGATTCATATCTTTCGGAACCAAACGATAACAACGATCTAAATGGCGCTGATAATAATAGTAACGGCCAATACGATCACCGCTACTATTAAGAAAGTAAGGAGCCCGATGGGCTCCTTACTTTCTTAATAGGGCTATTGTTACACCAGTGCCACCTTCACGGTAACCGGCTAAAGAAAACGAAGTAACATCTTTGTAGGACTTCAGAAAATCATGCACCGCCTGCCTGAGAACGCCAGTACCTTTACCGTGAATGATACGAACCCGCTCTAGACCAGCTAGCTTGGCATCGTCCAAGTACTTGCTCAAGTTATTCTCGGCATCATAAGCAGTAAGACCGCGTAAGTCAAGCTCCAGGGGGATAGCTTCGGCTTTGCTACTAGCCAAGGACCTGACTCCCGATCGTGGCGCTTCTGCCTCGGAATCGGCAGCTATTTGAAGCTCTTGGCGAGAAAGAGTCATTTTTAGGATTCCCACCTGAACCCGTACATTACCAGCGGAGTCTGGTGGAGCGATAACAGTCCCTTCCACTTTTAGATGGGGAATATATACACTGTCCCCGGCACTGAGCGGCTTCCCCTGGGCCAGTTCTTCTGGCAAAGAAACACTGTCTTTATCCTCGTCTTCATTAAGTTGGTCGTACACTCTTTTGCGCACCTTGGCTAGATCTTTTCTCGTTTTTTCAGCGGCCAAAGTGCGATCTTTTTCCAGCAGTGTCGACGTCTCGCTCCTTAGCTCCTTAATAATTCTTTCTGCCTCGCGATGGGCATAATTGACTGCATTTAAGGCATCTTCTTTGGCCCGCCGTATCATAAGTTCTTCTTTGTCTGCTAACGCCTGTTGGCGCGCCTGCCATTCTTGACGTATCTTGCTCGCTTCTTTTCGATCTGCTTTAGCTTCCAGAGTAAGTCGTTCTAAATGCTGTCTCTTTTTTTCCAGAGAACGAATCAGTTCATCCGCTTGTGTATCAGCTAGAGACATAAACGAACGAGCTTTATCAACTATGGTCGCCGGTAATCCCAATCGAGCGGCAATATCAAAAGCATTGCTACGACCAGGCAGACCAATAACAAGCCGGTAAGTAGGTTTTAGGGTAATCGGATCAAATTCTACGGAGGCGTTTTCAACGCCTGAGCGAGTATAGGCAAACACTTTTAGCTCGCTATAATGAGTAGTAGCAACCGTGGATACAGATATTTGCCCCAAGAACTCCAATACAGCCATTCCCAGGGCTGCTCCTTCGCTGGGATCTGTACCGGCGCCAAGCTCATCTAACAAAACAAGGCTACCGGGAGTGCACCTTTCTAAAATGGAAATAATGTTGGTCATATGAGCCGAGAACGTGCTGAGGCTTTGCTCGATACTCTGTTCATCACCGATATCACAAAAAAGGTGTCTGTATATCGGCAAATCACTGTCCTCTTGAGCTGGTATATGGAGTCCAGCCTGGTGCATTAGAACCAGTAGACCAATAGTCTTTAGTAAGACTGTCTTACCTCCGGTGTTAGGACCAGTCACGACCAAAGTATTAAAAGTGCGTCCTAGCCACACCGTAATTGGGACTGCTTCTTCTCCCAAAAGCGGATGCCTGGCCTGACGCAGTTCCATATACCCCTTCTGGTTAATCTTGGGAGCCGACGCCTTTAGAAGTAAAGCTAGTTTCCCCTTAGCTAGGACAAAATCCAACCGCGCCAGCTGCACCAAGAGGGTCTCAATTTTTTCGGCATCCTCGGCCACTTTCGACGATAAGTTAAATAAAATTCGGCTAACCTCATGCTCCTCTTTAGCCTTTAGTTCTCGTAACCTGTTTCCCCACTCAAATACAGTTAACGGTTCTATAAACAATGTAGCACCACTCGCGGATTGATCATGAACAATGCCAGGAACGTATTGACGATACTCTTGTTTTACCGGCAACACGTATCTATTGTTACGGATGGTAACCAGTGGTTCTTGAAGATACTTTTGGACTGTAGACGAATGAGTCATATTATCGAGATGGTCCCGAATTCTATTTTCCGTGCGAACAATATCGCGCCGCAAACTCTGCAGAACCTCAGTAGCATCATCAGCTATTTCATCAGGGTTTATTATTGATCGCTCAAGTTCGGATTGCAGCCGGCTACAAACAGGCATTAACGCACCCATATCAACAAAAAACGAGGTTTTACCCTCTGCTAATAAAAATGTTCGTGTCTTCCGACCGCCTTCCAGGGTTAGTCGAATGCTATAGAGTTCTTCTGTGGTTAGCAGGCCTCCCCGACGGCACCGAGATAAAAAAGCTCTAATATCCCTAATGCCAGCTAAAGGTACGTTACTACCCCGGTACAAAAGGCCAACTGCTTCACTAGTTTCTGTTTGCCAGGCGCTAACATCAGCAGCACTAGCGGACGGTTCCAGATTGAAGCACAATTCCTTTCCCAAAGCAGTGCTCGCCTGGGCTGCCAATTGGTCAATAATCTTATCCCATTCTAGTTTGGCTCTTGTTTTAGCAGTTGCTACCGTCATGACATCACCCCCTGGTAGAAGTGCCCCTGTTTTTCAGAAACTCTTTTAGTCGAGCTACAGGCCAAGTGTTTATAATATCATCTATTTCCAAGCCCGCCCGCCGGGCTACACTTACACCATATTCTATATCGGCTAAACGTCGTACGTCGTGAGCATCGCTGTTAATCACTATTTTAACGCCCATTTTTTTGGCTTTAGCCGCCCATTTGGCGCTAAGATCCAGCCGTTCAGGCGAAGAATTTATTTCCAATACTTTTCCCTGAAGTTTGGCTTCTTTAATTACAGCATCTAAGTCTACCCTGTAGCCCGGACGCCTACCCAACAGTCGACCGCTGGGGTGGCCTAAAATATCGACATAAGGGTTGCGCAAAGCCGACATAATGCGCCCGGTCATTGTTTCTTTGTCCTGTTTAAACCCAGAATGAACAGAAGCTATGACCAAATCAAGCTGAGATAAAACATCGTTACCAAAGTCTAACCGTCCATCCCTTAAGATATCAACTTCAATGCCTGCCAAAATCGTTAACTCCGGAAATTTCTTTCTCACGTGGTCAATTTCTTGGGCTTGCGCCCTTAGTCGAGCAGCATCAAGACCACGAGCAATTTTCAGTGACTGAGAGTGGTCAGTAATAGCGATATATTCGTAACCCCGAGTCACAACTGCTTGGGCCAGAGAAGAGACACTTTCTCTACCATCACTATAACTCGTATGAAGATGTAAATCCCCGCGAATATGCTCCGGTTCAATAACTTTCGGTAAGGTGCCGCCGGCAGCAGCTAATATACTTTGGTGATCGAATCTTTGTTCCGGTATAATAAACTCCAGCCCCAATTTGCGGTATAGATCCTCCTCCGTGACTAAGGCCATAGGCTGACCACGGTAAAAAAGCCCTGTCGGACTGAGCTTAAATCCTCGCTCCTTAGCCCAGTGGGAAAGACTTTCCCAATACTTTGGTGGACCAGTGAAGTAGCAAAGGCTGGTGGGAAATTCATTCGGTTGCACGACCACTAATTCCACTTCCAGTCCAATACCTAAGAGAGCTGTTATGGAGGTTGAAGAGGTATCTATAATCTTACGAACATAGGGTGCCGAACTAAACGTTGCAAGAATATCGGAAATATTTTCTGGTGAAGCAGCTGCTACTAGCTGGGCCTCATTAATAAATTCTTCTCTTCGTCTAATTTCCCCAGCTACACTAATGCTTTGCACCAAAGGTAATTGACCCATAGCCTCTACTAATTCAGATACAATAGTCGCCGCATCACCCAAGGGTAGCCCCAAACACTCCGAATCCAGCTGGGTTAAAGCATGTTTTATAGCCAGTTCCGACTTAGTTCCCAAACCTGGCAAATCGCGCAATTTCCGATCAGAAACCGCCGCTTTTAGTTCTTCTATGGTATTTACCCCTAGGTGTTTATGTATCGTATATACTGTTCGCGGTCCTACCCCAGGAATGGTCAAAAGCTGACGAAACTGGGCCGGTACTTCTTCCCGCAGTTTCTTGAGATAAGACAAGTGACCAGTGTTTAGTAACTCACTAATCTTGTCGGCTAACGCCGACCCAATCCCTGGGAGTTCAGTTAACCGGCCGTCAGCCCAATAGATACTAATATCTTTATCTAGATTTGCCAATAAACGGGCTGCCTGACGATAGGACCGAATCTTAAACGGGTTGTCCCCCTTTATCTCCAGTAGGTCAGCTACTTCGAGAAAAATCCAGGAGATCACCAAGTTGTTCACAGCCCGTCCTCCTTAACACTCATGACCGTTACATATCCATTTGACCAACTAGTACAGCACTTAAACCTGTTGATCCAGGTTCTACAGGCGGAAACAATAATCGTGGCCCTATCTCCTGCCACAAAAAGCGGTTGAAAACAGGAGCCGCCGACCAAAAGTATTGTCCCACTTCTGATGTTTGAATAAGATTAGTCAAATAGGGAAGCGGTATAAAAGCACATAAGCTCATGAGAAAGGTAACCATTATGGTACCAATTCCCAACCCTAAAGCAGCCCCCGTTATACGGTCTACTGTGGACAAGCCGGGAATAGTTACAGTTCGCTGAGCTACTGCTACTATTATTCTACCCGTTAAACGACCACATAAGAATAAGCCAAGAAAAGACAAGAGAAAAAGGAGCCAAGCCGGCCCCACCAGATAAATACTGACAAAGCCGGCTACATACTTGGTGTAGCGAACGCCTAGCCAAAGACCCAGGGTCAAGCCGCCCATTTCTCCTAACATGCCCAATAATCCTTTGCGCCAGCCCACCATCATATTAACAACTAGGATCAGGATTATTACCAGATCCAGTAAGTTCACCGGTTTTCACTCCTGGGTTCGGACGGTGAATCCGATTCTTGAAGCAGTTGCAGCAGTTCGTCATAATCTTCCTGTATTCGATGAAATTCGGCCGAAATATTTACCGCCGCCAAAATTGCTACCTGCATGGTGCTAAGACAAGGATTCTTCTCCTTGATCTCTGACATCACTTTATCTACATGAGAACCAAGTCGACGAATGTGGTCTGTACTGGCCTTCCCTTTGACTACATATTCCTCACCTAGAATGCGAATGGTAACTCGGTTTTGAGTGCTATTTACCATGGTCTCACCTTCACTTGTACACTTGCATGCAACTGCTATGCGTTTTCATAAACCTTATTCAGCATGCGTAGAGAAAAATCCTTCCCTGGAGCAATTTCTTTTGTTAATGCCTTATCGAGGCCCCAATTTTTGCTACAGCCTCATCTAAGATAGCATCCATATAGGGGTTAACTTCTTCTTCCGTCAAGGTGTGGTCCTTGGCCCTAAATACCAGTGAATAAGCAAGACTCTTATATCCTGAAGGAATAGGTTTGCCCTGATAAACATCAAATAGTTTTAGTTCCACCAGATAAGGACCGGCAACTTGTCGGATGGTTTCGGTTGCCTTAGCAGATTCAACGTGTTCAGGCACAGTCAGAGCTAGGTCACGTTCTATACCCGGAAAACGCGGTAAGGGTTGATATCTTGTTGTAAGATGCATATGGGGTAGCAACGCTGTGAGGTTCAGTTCCAAGGCATATATCCTGCCGCTTAAGTGGAATGCTTCGGCCACATCAGGATGAAGTTCGCCAAAAGTGGCTACTACGCTACTGGCTACTTCCAAACCGGCCTGCCGACCTGGATGGTAAAACGAAGTTGTTGTGGTCACAAATTTCCCGTTAACCCCAAGTTCACTTATTATACTTTCCAATATGCCTTTAATTCGGTAAAAATCATTTTCACGTGGTGCATTCTGCCATGATTGTTCTTCTGCCAGCCCACTCAAGACTATCGCTACCTGCCGCGGCATAATTGGTAATTCTGTTAGCGGCAGCTGCTGGGGCAGGTAAACCCGGTTTATCTCAAAAATATTAATGGAACGAGCCTTACGCCGCTGGTTGGTAGCTGTCACTTCCAATAAACTAGGTACTAACGTGGTGCGTAGAACTGATTGTTCCTGGCTAAGAGGAAACAGAAGCGGTATCTGCTGTTTTTTCTTATCAGCAGGTTCTAGCTTGAGCTTATCAATGCATGCATGGTCAATGAAGCTATAGGTTTGAACTTCGCTCAAACCAAAGCTTAGTAAGCGACGCTTTATCATATGTTCCATTTTGATTTCCAGCGGTTCTTTGCCTATCTCTAATTTTCCTTCCAAGGGCGTAGCCGGGATGTTATCAAAACCGTATAATCGCGCCACTTCTTCCACCAAATCAGCTTCCTGTTTCAAATCCGGACGAAAGGTGGGGATTGTTACCGTAAAGGAAGTATCGTCCGTTGAAACCACATCTAGTTGCAATTTGCCAAGAGCCTCTTTCATAAACTCGTCTGTCACCGGCGCACCGATCAGTTGGCGTACGCGGTTCAGGTTTATCTTAATTGTCGATGGTAAGACGGGCTCAGGATAAACATCAGAAATAGCAACCAATTCGCCGGCATTTAACTCTTGGAGCAAAGCCTGGACACGCAGAACCGCATAAAGAGCTCCATTAGGATCTACGTTGCGCTCGTAGCGAAAAGATGCTTCCGTGCGAAAACCCAATGAGCGGGCTGTGCGGCGGATGTTGATGTTGTCAAAACAAGCCGATTCCAGCAACACCATTTTAGTATCCGGTGTCACCTCCGAAGCAAGACCGCCCATAACACCAGCCAATCCTTGTGGTTTTTCACCGTCGGCAATAACTAGCATTTCTTCAGTTAATGTATGGGTGGTTCCATCTAGCGTCATTAATGTCTCACCAGGCTGTGCCCGACGGACAATTATCTTGTCTTGCGCTAGTGTAGAACAGTCAAAGGCGTGCAAGGGTTGGCCTGTTTCCAACATAACATAATTAGTGATATCAACGATAGAGTTGATTGGCCTCATGCCGGCTGCTGTCAATCGCCGCCTGAGCCAACCCGGCGATGGCGCTATAGAAATATTAGAAATCAAAGCACCGACATAGCGAAAACAAAGGTCGGGAGTAGCAATTGTGATATCCGGTGGCGGTAACGTTTGGGCCTGATGCGCACCAGGGTTACCGACTTTTGGCAAAACCAGTTTTGCATTCATGGCAGCAGCTACTTCTCGCGCAACTCCGATTATGCTCAAACAGTCAGCCCGGTTAGGAGTTACTTCTACATCAAGCACAATGTCACCAATGTCCAGAAATTCAGCTACATTGGTGCCTAACACTGCATCATCGGGCAAAATCAGTATTCCATGGGGTTGTTTTTCAGATAACCCTAATTCCTCGGAAGAGCAAAGCATACCATCAGACAATAAACCCCGGAAGCGAGCAGCCTCAATGGCTTGACCGCCAGGCAATATTGCTCCTGTCAGCGCCAGCGGAACTTTAAGCCCCGGCCTTAAGTTGCTAGCACCAGTTATAACTTGTTTGTAGCCACAAGCGCCTGCATCTACCTTGACCACCCACAGATGGCTAGCATCAGGATGAGATGTTATCTCTTTTACCTCGGCCACAACAATCTGATTTTCTCCGGTTCCGACCCTGTCAATGCTGTCCACTTCCAAACCAGCCAAGGTTAGCATATCGGCTAGTTCTTTCGGGGACGGCAGCTTTTCCGACAAATATTCCTGAAGCCAACTATACGGGACTCGCATATTGTATCCCTCCTTACGTTAGAACTGGTATAGAAAACGAAGGTCGTTTTCGTAAAAAAGGCGAATATCATCGATACCATATTTTAGCATAGCAATTCTATCAGGACCCAAGCCAATAGCAAACCCGGATACCTTATTTGGGTCATAGCCAGCTATCTCTAACACCTTAGGATGTACCATACCACATCCCAGAATCTCTATCCAGCCCGTACCTTTACAGATGCTGCATCCCTCGCCGTCACACATAAAACAAGAAATATCCACCTCGGCACTAGGCTCGGTAAACGGGAAAAAGCTGGGGCGCAGACGTATCTGCCTTTGTTCGCCAAACAGTTCCCGTGTAAGCAAGAGAAGAGTTTCCTTGAGGTTAGCAAAACTCACATTCTCGTCCACCACCAGAACTTCCGTCTGGTAAAACATAGGCGAATGGGTTGCATCGGCCGGATCCCGCCGGTAACAGCGCCCCGGACAGATAACCCTTACCGGAACTTGAGGAGCCATCCGCTCCAGCGTACGGGCCTGAAACGGTGACGTATGGGTTCTTAGCAAAATCTCTTCTGTTAAATAAAAGCTGTCTTGCATATCCCGTGCCGGATGGAATTTTGGGATATTCAAAGCCTCAAAATTGTAGTAGTCGTATTCCACCTCTGGGCATTCCACAACATCAAAGCCCATCCGTTGGCACGTGTCTACTATTTCCTCTAACACCAGCGACAGTGGATGCCGATATCCAACAGTTGGCCTAATTCCCGGCAAAGTAACATCCAATGTTTCTTTTTCTATCTGTTTTTCTCGAAGTGACGCTGCAATATCGTTCATACGGCGAGTTAGCTCTGTATCTAGCCGGTTACGAATTTCGTTGGCCAATTGGCCGATACGGGGCCGGTCCTCAGGAGAAATATCCTTCATTATTCGTAAAATTTGAGTTAGCTCTCCCTTACGACCCAAGAATCGAACACGGACTTTGTCTAGCTCTTCTTGGGACCTAGACACTGATACCAACTGCATAGCATCATCCAATAATGACCTTAGTTTGCCTTCCATTGTCTTGCCCTCCTTCTGGTAACAAAAAAAGCCATCTCCCAAAGGGACGAAGGCTCTATTCGTGGTACCACCCTATTTCGATGTCAAAGAACATCCTTATAGCCAGTAACGGGGCCAACCGGCACAGCCTACTAATACTTCAGCCTGCAGCTCAGAAGCGAACTTCGATCGTGCCTAGCCCAGCGTAGCTCTCAGTCACGGCTATCGCCTCCCTGTAGGGTAGAGCCGATCTACTCTCTTCCTCGTCGCCATAACCTATTGACTGATTTTCTAATGAAGCATTAACTTCCGATAAACCAGATAGGCGATGACAGACCCGGTGCTCTCAAATAATCGCCAAAAAAAGTCCGCGGTCATCATGCGCTATCCACCCCTCTTTTGTACTGGGGAGATCTTCTGGCCTTGATTATAGCATAAGGTTCGTCTATTTACAACTATGGGAGATTGAACGCTGACGGACAATTTCAAACAACACCACGGCCGCTGCAATAGCTACATTGAGCGATTCCACTGGCGAAGTTAGCGGTATAGATAATTTTCGGCCCTTATTTTTGGCAATTAATTCAGGGCTAATACCGGCACCTTCGTTACCAAAAACGAGCAGCGTCGGCTTGGTAAAGTCAACCTCCCACAAAGGTACCCCGCCTTCGGGAACAGTAAATACCGGTTGCCAGCCCCCACTTAAGCAGCGATCATATAAATCACGGCCGCTGTCGGCCACAGCTTTTACCGGCAATCTGAATAAAGATCCCATGCTTGCTCGAATAACTTTATCACCATAACGATAAGCCGAACCAGTAGTAAGAAATACTCCTCCGGCACCGGCTGCTTCTGCCGTACGAATAATAGTCCCCACGTTACCTGGATCCTGGATCTGGTCCCCCAGAACAATAAGATCGGTTGCTTTCACGATGGCATCAACGGTGGGCAGAGACGGGAACTGCACCACCGCTACTAATCCAGACGGGGAATCTGTTTCAGAGACACTGGCCAGTACATAAGAAGTAGTGGCTACCATAGGAACGCCTTGGCATTCCAAGTCTTGCAGCAGCGCCAGGCTCCGAGAGTCATAAGCCACATCTTGACAGTACAAGACAGTATCAATAATGCAACCGGATAAGACAGCTTCTTCAAGTAACCGTACACCTTCGACTAAAAACTGCCCCTTTGTCCGGCGAGTTTTATTATTGCGCAAGGCACGCACATCTCGTATTAAAGGATTTTGGCGTGACTTTATAATCACCATACCTAAATTCGCTCCAACTGATTAGTGTTTTATTACAGTCTGCCCCACTATAGAGGCAACTTACAAGGTAACCCGGGCTGATAGGCCCGGGTAAATTACTTAGCAGCTATATTCTCTTTTGCTAAGGCAACTAACTGTGAAAATGCTTTATCGTCGTGTATAGCGATTTCGGCTAGCATTTTCCGGTTAACCCCCACACCAGCTAATTTTAGACCATTAATAAGCCTGCTATAAGTCATCCCTTTAGACCTGGCTGCAGCGTTGATTCTAGCAATCCATAGCCGCCTAAAGTCACGCTTTTTGGCCCTACGATCCCGCCGGGCATAAAACAGTGCTTTTAAAACACTTTCGTTAGCGGCTTTAAATGTACGACTTCTTGCGCCACGATATCCCCGGGCTAGTCTTAGTATTTTCTTATGACGGCGCCTGCCGGTGACACCGCGTTTTACTCTTGGCATGATTAGAGCCTCCTCGTGTCAACAATTGACTTATGCGTATGGCAACATTTTACGTACGCGTTCATAATCAGTGCTGTGTACTAGAGCAGTTTTGCGCAGTTGGCGTTTACGCTTAGCAGTCTTATGGCCTAATAGGTGACTCTTAAACGCCTGGGCCCGTTTAATCTTCTTAGTGGCCGTAAACTTAAACCTTTTGGCCGCGCTGCGACGTGTCTTCATTTTTGGCATTGCTACTTACCTCCCTTTTCCTCAGACCGTGGGGTAAGAATCATTATCATCTGCGACCCTTCTAAACGTGGCATCCGCTCTACCGAGCCTAAATCCTTTATCTCTTCAGCCATGCGTTCCAATAGCTGTTTGCCATTGTCAGCATGAACTACCTGGCGACCTCTAAAGCGTACAGAAACTTTAACTTTGTCACCATCAGTTAGAAAGCGCTTCGTATTTCTTAACTTGACCTGATAGTCGTGCTCATCGATGGTGGGTCTTAGACGAATTTCTTTAATGGTAATAATCTTTTGTTTTTTGCGTGCCTCTTTTTCTCGCTTGCTTTGCTCATACTTGTATCGGCCGTAGTTCATAATTCGGCATACAGGTGGCCTTGCATCGGGTGCAACGTTAACTAGGTCTAAGCCTTTTTCTTGAGCTCGCCGGAGAGCTTCCCGCGTCGGCATAATACCCAGTTGATTACCTGTATCGTCCACTAGGCGAACCTCACGGACGCGAATTTGTTCATTGACCTGTAGGTCTCTACTGATAGCGCGTCACCTCCAATATATTTGAGAAAACAAAACTAAGGGACGAGTACCACCCGCCCCTTAGAGACAATACGACCCTTGTCTTTAGGAACCCTGGTAACAGCAATAGCGTTCCGGGGTGAGAAGCGGATGGCTTCTACTTACTTCGGTCACAACTATAGCATATTGCGAGGTCGTCGTCAACACTCGTCTGTGTCAATTGTAGTCAATCTGTGATAATGTCACCCTGTAACGGGACTTAGAAAATGTCACTATAAATAAAGGAGACATTTTCTTGACTATTTCTCTGCTCATTTGAAAACAGAATATGAAAACAAGAAGAATAGAAGGATTACCGGGATGATTATCCTATCTCTTTTAGACAGAGCTTGTGAGGACATGTAAGTCCTTACAGGGTGCAAGCCAAAGGCACGTCCCTCCATAGAAATAGTCAGGTTATCCACGCGGCTCAGGGCCGAAATAACCAGCGGCACGAAAAGGTATCTGACTGCCCGCAGTAAGTTTCTTGGTGAAAGACCTTCAAGCTCAATTCCTTTGGCCATCTGGGCGTTCCTTACCTGTTCCAATTCCAGGTGAAAAACTGGTATAAAGCGCAGCGCTGTGATAAGAGCGAACCCAAACCGGTATGGCAAACCAACCTGCATCAAAGCATAGGCTAGCTTGTTAGGATCCGTGGTCGCCACAAAAAGATAACTGGAACCGATAATATTAATAAAACGCATCATCATCTTCAAACCTCCCTGGAGCCCTTCTGACCATAAAGACAGATATACTGGGCCCCAGGAAAAATGCCAGAGCAATACACCTTCTTTTACTGCCAAAGCTTGAACTAGGAAAATAAAAAAGCCGAATACAAAAATAAATCGCAGTTTACGGAGGAAAAAAGTCCCGCCCAGCCCTGCCAGAGCGTAAGAAACTAAAAGCAGAGCGAAAAGAAAACCTTGCCCTGGGATAGAAAACACGGCAAAAACTGTAACACTAAAACTAAAGAGCAGCACCAGCTTGACCAGGGGGTGAATCCGATCAAGCCGGGAATGATTATCTACATAGGTCAGGCCGGGATAA
>JBMNSQ010000036.1:0-14864 GCA_050945275.1 bacterium
CAATTGGTGGTTTTAACCGGGCCATCCAGCGGAGTCTTGTCATAGGGTATATAGTCTATACATTTCCCTATCACCCTGTCCATTTTGGGTAGATCTAAAGGCTGAAGGCAGCCAGCAGAGACAATTACTTTTGCGTTAGGGGTGTTAAACAGGAGAGATTCGTCGCTCCCCATGCTGGTAGCGGTAAACTCTGACTGAATCATGGCCACCTGGAGCCCGGCTTCCTCTCCTAGGTCGCATACAATAGCACAGTCGATCTGCGGATGACCGCCACTCTCCTTAGTTACAAGCAAAATATCCGCTTTTAAAACTTCCTGTGCCAGCCTTGTAGTATAAATAGCATTTCTTTTTTTGCTTTCCATAGCAAAATGAACAGTCGCCACTATAAGGCCGACAAAATCAAGGTCCTTGCCATGGCGACTATAAAGCTCTTCAATAATTGGCTGGTTCTGATAAGTATAGGTTACTGTAGAGTTGACAATCTGATCGTGGTTGTAGTTCACTAGAGCGCCGTCAAGAATCTCATTGGGATCCATTATGGTTGGTAAAGCTTCCATGGCATCACTACCGTACAGACGGTCACTCTGAATTTCTTCAAGGTTACAGTTATACATAACGTAGGCAACTTTGGGTAACTTACGGTCTTCGTTATTGTGTAAACTATACTCTTTTATTTCATCTGGAATGCAATCCTTTGCGGCTGCGGCAAGGGCCACCGCCACCCGGAGCGACGCCTGCTTAAGTGCGTCCATATAGGAATATTTGTCGACTCCAGCAGCCGGCTCGGCGACAATTACGACGTGAATCATCTGAGAGAAAATCGTATGCTCTGCAGCGGGACCAGACATATCTAATAGCAGACCATTAACCTTCATTGTTTCGTAAGTCTCGGTAACTACCACTCCGCGCAAGAAAAGGGACTCTCCGGTGCCAGCGCGCTGCATTTCGCCTAGCAGACCTGGGAATGTAGCATTTTCATTGCCTAACTTAACCGTAGGTTGAACAATATCACCTACACTGGCAATACGGCAACTTTCCCCCGGAAAGGCAAGCTCCAGTTCGACACTCTGAAACCTAATGTCTGCAATCATTTCTAATATTTCTTTCTTATTAATATACAATGTACGTCCTTCTACAGTAGTCCTGTCTGCAAAAACCACATCATCAATATCCACAAATAGCTTTCTTAGACTCATCTGCATTAACGCCCCTTTCTAAAAAACGGTTTTCCAAAAATACCTTCATTGGTCATCTTCACCATACCCCTCTACTGTAAATGCCCAAGTATACCTACCTTCTGCACCAAGCACTAATTAGCTTCTTGATCATTACCCCCTTCATGAAATTATATTTCGTTTACTTACCATTTTTTCCTCCCTGATTTATAATAACTTTGCACTATATTTAGACTATTTTTTACATATAGCTGTCCATGGTGCAAAAATTGTTGGTCGGCATCTTCTTCGTCCAGACCCGGCACCAAAACAACAAGGCACCTTATACAAGAAGGCATACCCCCGCCACTTTCTAGACGGGGGTGCTCGAAGTTTATAGATAGGTTAACATCGGTAGCTAGGATGCCTGTGGGTCATTCTAAGGCATATAGATCTTAGTGAAGTATGCACTACAATACCAGTTGACCTTTACGAAGTATTAGTTGCCCATCCAAGTACAGCTCCGGGGCCATAATAACCCCATCTACATGGATACCAGCAGCAACCTGTCCACCAAAAGTATCGTTACTGCCCAAGGCAATATGAGCAGTTCCATAGACCTTTTCGTCTTCTAGAACTACTCCAATAACCCGCGCTTTGTCGTTGGTTCCAATTCCTAATTCGGCCAAGTTACGGGCTAACAAATTATTACCTAGCAAAGTGATAAGTCTGTCTCTATCGGGTCCAATTACATCTACCAAAGTTCCTTGACAAAATGTTAATTTAAGTGGAGCCCGTAAGCTTCCTATGCCAGCAAAAGACCCATCAATTACGATCTCACCTTCAGCTGTTCCTTCTACCGGTGCTATAAAAGCCTCTCCGGAAGGAAGATTCCCTCCCTGACCCTTGTTACGGTAGATGCCAGTACTAGCTACGGCTCTACGACTCTCCAAAGACATGCTAAGACGAGACCCATTATTTATTAGTACCGCCTCTTTGGCATTTGTAAGAATGTCTGCTAATTTAGCGGTACGATCTGCTATTATTTCATAGTCGGCAGCGAGGGAACCTCCCATAAACATGTCTATCGTTATCCCAGGCATGGTTACGACACGAGTACCGGCAGCACAAGCCTTCTTGCGGGCTTGGGTGTGTGTAAGCGAGTGTGCTGTTGCTGCTACTACTACGTCTGCTACCAACATACCCTGGGCGACTATGGGATTTGGCTCGACACCGCTTTTGCCTAAAGGCTCAATTTGCATTTGTGTCACTTTAGCACCCAATTTTTTTCCGGCAGCAAACAAAGCCTCCCCAATAGATAAGGTGGTGTCATCAATAATTACCAACAGTTGTTCTTCGTTCTTTACAGCCAAGTTCTGCATCAAAAGATGCTCCGCAATCTTTACCATAGTCTTACTCATAAGCCTACTTCCCTTCACCCAATTAACTCTTTGAGGACTCGCGCAAAGATTCCTCGGGCCAAAATAACCGGCGCTCCAGTGATATTTCTTACTCTTTCTTGCATAGCCAAAGTGTATCCCATACAATCCAGAACTACCAACTGCACGCCTTCGTTTTTTAGAACATCTGCTGCTTTGTCAAGTTCTGCTATATCACCATATGGAGAAGCTGCCACCATAACTTGTTCTGTGCCAACTTGATGCCAACGTTTTTGTGATTGAGGAATTTGGTCCGTAGCCGGGGATATCACCCCAATTTTCAATCCATCCGCTACTGCCTTGGTTACATTGTACAGTATGGGTTGGGGGCGAACAAGCAATCCCTTCCCGGCCAATTGAAATTCACCGGTGCAAAGGAGAGCTACCACTTCAATCCCTTGATCAAATAAGTTTTGTATCTTTTCTTTAATTCGAGGGGTAATATACTGTTCTGCTACTTTTACCGACGAGCCATCGGCTAACCGTGTAACCAGCACATAATCCCTAGCCTTTGGAGCAAAATTTGCTATCTCTTCCTTGCTTAGCCCATCTAATGCTCCTACTTCCTTAACCTCTGTTTCAGGGCCCAAAATTTCCATCAACTCCGGCATTATATCAACTCTAGGGGCTTGCCCAATAGTCACCGCCCCGATAATCTTACCTTTCATCATTTTTCACCTCCGGCAGTAACTTGGTTCTTTCTTTTCCCCCATAGACACAACCTAAGTGACGATCACAGTTGGGACAACCACGCCGGCATTCTTCCAAACTGCCATCCGCTGCACTGGTACGTGCCCCTTTTAGCTTCATTGCCAGATGACAAAGTCTTTGAACTTCTGATTTGCTTCCTTCCACAACAAAGGTAGTTGCCCCCTCGGCCCCTACTATACCTCCGCGCCCAATGACCGTAGCCTCTACCCTGGCGAGGAGACTAAAGGCTGTTAGTTCGGTAATTATCTGGCCTGGTATCGGTATTAGCCCTACTGCCATACCCATAGACCAATCGATACCTTGCCGGGTAGCTGCTAAAGTTGATTCCGCAATCGAACCGGGGGTTAGCTTTTCAAGACCAGCCGGTATTATGGTGGTGATTCCTTCTGCCACCAAAGCAGAGATAACACGGCCCGGATTTCCTCCTAAGGGGCTACCGGCCATTAAAGCAGCATTGCCATACTGATCGATTAAATTGGCCCCACAGATGGCCACGTCCCCAGGCCCCATACCAAGAACAACCTTTTCGATATCATCATCTATTCCTCGTGGCTCTCCTCTTTCTATTAAAATTGAATGTGGCGCATCCACAGTTACACGAGCCGACTTAGTTCCTAGAGGTGTAATTCGCCCGGAAATCCTAAGTGGTGTTCCCACTAAGGTTTCGGCTACTACCGATACAGTTGTGCCCCCCTTGAGAAGGATTTTCCCCGATTTTAGGGCTGACTGTACCTCCGGCATTTGTGCGACAGCTAGAGCTATGAGCTTTTTGCCTTCGCTCACTGTTAAAGTTAGCTGGGCTTTCATATCTATTCTTTCTTGCAGGTTTGGCCCAAGGTCTGCAGGTGACCTAAAGAGCCGTATAGACACACCAGATGTTGGTATTCCTTTTCATCATAAAATTTACATTTGTTTTCTCCAAAGGCTTTAGCGACCTCTATAATAAAGCGAGCGGCCAATTCAATATCATAAGGATGACTGCCGCCGGTAGCACAACCGGGAACAGGTGTTTCGGCCGTAATAGCCACACCAACGCAGGGAGCAGTTGTTGCTGTTGAAGGCTGCAAAATGCTGTTAACGTGATAAACATCATTACCGTAGGGTGTAATATCTTGCGTCGTAATAGCAAAGACAACCGGCAACTGACCTGTGGTAATTGTCATAATATCCAACAGGTCCTCACTTACCCTGAGGATATAACCTTCTTTAACTGTAGGTGAAATAGCAAAACCACGATGATTGATAATTCGATTACCTTTGGTAGTATCTACCGAGAGAATAGCATCCATGGCCGGATCAATTTCGTGCTTGTTCATAGTCGCAATATCTACCGGCGAGTCCATAAACGGAACTGGATCATGAGGCCTTGTAGGCGCGTGGGGACAAATATGAGTAGTTACAATGATATCGCCTGTTAACACATCACCCAGGGAATACATGCGTCCCAACTTCAAAGCGGCTGAAACAGCTACAGCTGCTCCATCACCATCAGACACAAATCCGATTCGTTCCGGACGTGCCCCCAATCCACCCAGGCGACCGACAATTCCTAATGTAGGAGCGTTACCACCGCTAATTTTGCCTGACCGGCCCGGAATTACAGCCTTAATAAAATCGGTATAGCCTTTGGGTCCTTGGATTCGCTGAGACTCCACTTGGTGAACGCCAGCCTCTAATAAAAGTTTCTTGACATTCTCCCCGTCAGCATGGGGACTGTCCAGCAGATCGAATACCTCAAGAACCTGTTTCAAAAGCATTGTTAATCAGACCCTCCTTTTATTGCTGAAGATATTCTATTATAGTTTTTCCTGTTACTTCCTCTGCAGAAACAAACAGTTCCGGAGAAAACATACCAGCCCCGAGCAATAGGTTAGCTCTAGGTACATTGATTATGGCCACTTCTTGTTGTTCTCGAATATCAGCCGACGACACAGGAATACCGGTGGACTTATCAAAGGTCATTATTAGATCTGGAAAAGTCCCCAACCTTGTTCCGTTTGCTTCCAAGGTCATATACTCATTCCAAAAAGTTAATTTGAAGGCCCCCACAATTACCCGGCCGTAATCAAAGCCGCCCGCAGTTTCAAGTTCAACCTTTTCTACTACCCCGGTCTCTACAATACTACCGCCCAACACCTTTGCCGCTGCTTCAATCATGGCCAGTCCACCTTGAGGTTGGGCTTCCAACATAGACTGACCCACAGTTATCGCCTGACGAACCGCCCCAGGGGCTCCATTTTCCTTCACGTAAGCCGCATCGATGGGATTTCGTGCTACGGCCACTAATCCTCCGGCCTGCACAGCAGCCTGGCGCACTAATGCTGCTGCTTGTTCGATATTACCCTGCACAACAAGTTCCACGTAGCTTCCCTTGGCAGAATCTCCTCCAGCTGCCGCTTGATAAGATACATAGCCTTTCTTAGCATGAAGACCCATAGACCCCATGGCTCCCGTCGGGTGAGCACGGCCGTTACAGGGTGCATCTACCACCGGAATACCTAAGATAGCCGACTGCAACCAACCATTGATCGTTGCGGTGCCGCCGCATTCATTAGTGATTAGCCCGTCAGCCTTTATGTTGGTCTTTTCGCTAAGCAATTGCACTGCTCGTACATAGCTCACTGGTTTTACCATTGCTTCTCTAGCTGCTGGCGCACCTACCGCTGATACTGTTATCAACATAGCCTTATCCTCAACATCATCAATATCAACCAGACGAACGGTACCCATTCTAACAGCCAATTGTGCCAGTTCCCGCCCCCACGCCATGGAACCACCGCCGCCTCCGCCCAAAACAGCACCACCAATCACAGCGGCTTCCACCAATTCTTGATCAAGAATCAACTCCGCCAACAAGTAACCCTCCTTTAAAGCTTTCTAACCACATACCAAGCAAAAAGGCCGGACGCGATAACAGGATCTACTACCTCCATATCCAGCTCTCTACGGATATCTTGAGCTACCCCGATGGTTGACATGCCGGTACAAGCCAAAACCAACACCTTAGCCCCTTTCCCCTTCAGCTTCTCCGCTTCTTCCAAAACCGCTTTCTTCCCACTTGCTTTCATAAGATCTACGGTGGTTTCTATGCCGACAGGTTTAGCAGAAGACAAAAGAGCGGACCCTAGGACATCTGACATCGCTTTAGGAACATTGTCGGTTATACCAAGAGCCGCAACACTAGCGCCTAAGGCAAGTGCAACGTGAGCAGCTGCACTACCAGCACCAATAATAGGAATGTCCAGTATTTCTCGAGCTTGCTGTACTCCAGGATCAGCAGCGCAGCTTACAATAATTGCACTTACATCCTCCTCAGCCATCTCTTGCGCTAAAGCCACTACCTTAGGCCAGGCCTGCTCCTCCGTCTTATAGTTAAATACACCTTGAGGTTGGTCGGAAATACAACGTGTAATCACCTTTAACTCCGGGAACAAGTCCATAATGAGTCTTCCGTGTAAACCTAAAACCAGGGGGTCATCAGTCGTCAACACTCGAATTAATCCAATCCTTTCTTTTCCCATCTTTCTCACTTCCTAATTCGCAAAGTGTTTGACCAAGATTTCTTAGGGACTGCCGACCAATACCCGGCAGCCCCCTTTTATCTAGTTAAAAGAATGATCGTGCTACAGCAGAGAAGAATCCGTATAGCCCATCCCCAGCAATAAGTCCAGCCTCCCGAATTTCCATGGGCTCTGTCCCTATAATAAGTCGTATGATCACTGCAATAAGAACACCCATTCCATAGATAGGATTATTGATCAATAGTCCAGTGGCAAACAAAATCCCCATTGCCCGACCGGATCCACCAACAGCCTGCAGAATTGCTCCCGGTATAGCCCAGACTACCAGCTGCTGCACAATTCCTGGCTCACCAGCACCTGCCGTAACAGTGGTGGCAAAGACCCGACTTACAGGTGGCAGCATATCTAGCTGAAAATGCATGTTCATAAAGAGTGCAACGATAACCATGGCGACAACTCCACCAACCAATTCAGCGATAAGCTGTTCCTTGCGTCCCTCCATTTCATACTCGGGATCCCGACCATCGCCGCGCAAAACCCAGCCCGTCTTTAAATCGTAACCCATGTCGGCGAAACAAGGGCCCGAACTAGCAACGTAACCACTCAAAAGAGCAAGTGGCACACCTGGAAATCCCATAAATAATCCTAAGGTTAGGAAAATAACGGTAATAGCAAAGCCAGGAAACCAACCGGAGTGCATAGCCGCCAACCCAACTAAAATAGCTGCTAACAGGGCTGAAATTCCGGCCCAAAGTGTCCATACTACCATAGTACCGAAACTCATTTCAGCCAGAATACCACCTATAATGGCCAGGGCAACTGCTCCAGCCAAGTATAATCCTAGATGCACAAAAGCAGCACGCTGCATCTGGGCGGGCCCGACAGTCTTTTTCCTCGTTTCCTTCTCCTCTCCGCCTATTTTGTAAGCCCTTGAGCCACGCTGTATAATTATTACCGCTTGAATCAAGCTGACTACCCCAGCACCAATCATAACACCATGGGGTACATACGTAGCACCCAGGTCAATGCCGAACAACTGTTGGGAGTAGCCCCGTATGAGCAAGCCTATTCCTAGTGCAACCATAGCAAATATATTTGCTATAAAAACAATCCCCACTCCAGCCATGGGCAACCCAAAGTGGGTACCAATCACTCCGGCAGCAATGCCTTCCACCAGCCTTCTAGCTTTGCGCCCTCCTTCGTCGCCGGCAATAATAGCCTGGGCTGTAGCTACACCCGGCGGCCAAGCACCATCTCCTGGGTACAAATCCGAGTCAAATACACTGTAGACAAAACTCATACCTACTAAAGTAGAAATTGTGGAACCGATCAACATTGGTATAACCAACCCTGGTTCCCCATAAAGATAAATTATACCGACAGCCAATATGCCACAGTTTGCAGCAGCAAAACCACCTGCCGAGGTCATGGTCTGTACTAAATTCTGCCGTTCCAGCGAACGAAACTTGGTCATTGAAGCAAAAGGAATGCGGGCTAAAGCCATGGCAACAACGGCCCCAATTATTGATGTATTAGGCGTGATCCCGATTCGTGAAATAATTTGCATGCAAATAATTGCCGCAAATGCCGCCATAAGGATACTAAGAATGAACGTTGCTGGCTCCAATGCCTTTTCGTGCCTAATTCTCTTTGCATCCATTTTTGTCCCTCCCTCAAGTTAACCATCGTAGTCTTAACTGAAAGAAGTCTGGCACTGCCGTTAATACTATCCTTATGTATCCCCTCCTCACTTAATTAGGATCAATGACAAACCGACGAGCAGAGCACTATTTAACCACTATTAACATTATTTATACTAAACTTGTTGTTTTGCCTTCGTAGGTAAAAAACAAAAACGCGCCCTTTTTTTGTAGAGCGCGGACGAAACAGTTATTTGTTTTCACAAAACGGGCTAATATGCAAAGCCATCGCTAAATGAAAACGGTCACTTGCCTTTCTTAGGTTAAGGCCGGTTATCTTCTCTATAATCCTCAAACGATAGCGCAGTGTATTTTCATGAATGAATAAAGATCGGGCAGCCATTCTTATTGAAGCCCCTTTCTCAAGATAACATCGAAGTGTATGTACCAAGTCAGCCCCCCTTTTGTTATCATATTTAATAAGTGCTCCCAACATTTTCTCGCAAAAAGCAAACAATTCTTCTTTAGGCTCACACCGATAAAACAAGCGATAAATCTCTAACTTGTCCTTGGTGGCCAACTGACCGGGTCCAAATATTTTCCTGCCTATTTTCATGAGTTCACATGCCTGCTTATAACCGGAACTAATATCTATTAGGCTATAAAGCGGATCACTTACGGCAATTGAAACCGTAACTTCATCTAGTTCCTTTCTAAGGGTCCCTTGAATATCTTTCAATAGACTATCAAGCTGTTTGGATTTTTTGTTCTTACAATGTTTTAGACTAGGTAGGTTTACAATAGCTATACAACTATCACTTCTACCGACCACCATAAAAGACTGACTAAACGAAGTGATCGTCCTTTGTATTGCAGCTAACATCTTTGATTTCACGGTCATTGCATAAGTCTCATTCAGTTTGCTTTCTACCATCGCACCGAAGCCATCTATGTCGGCAATTATTACCACAGCCGGTGCAATAAAATTCCAGCTAAGAGACACCGCCCGCATTTGGGCAACTTCTTCGGAAACTAAATTACCACTAATTAGGTCATAGACAAAGTCATTACGCAAATGGTGCTCTACCTCCGCAATAGCAGCCCGCTTGGTAGCCTCCAGTGCAGCTACTGTAGACGCGTTTTCTAACGCGATAAGATTTAGTTCGCTGCAAGGTCCATTCACTTCTTTAATTAAAAAATAGCCGTATATTCCCGCTTCGATTCGAACGGGAAATACTATCAAATCACCAATTCCATGAGATAAATCTCTATGATCGTAATGGTCCACATGGGCAAGGTGCTGAATGTCCATTTCATCTAATACTACCATATCTACTTCAAGCGAAGGCCATTGATCTGTTTCTTTCGGAAGCCAGGTCAACACTCTGCCTTCAGCATTACAGATAGCAACAGGCTTGTGGATTAGGGACCAAAGCGTTCTAACAATAGCTTCAAACCCACCACCCTCCAACGCCACTCTTCTAAATAATCTATGAACTTTAAGATGATATTCCAACCTAAAAGCTTGATCATGCAAAATTTTAGTCAACAATGGATGTGTAATTTCTATATAGGGAACATCTTTAATGATATTAATAACAGGAATTTGCAACTGGTTAGCCAGATCAAGAACCTTCTCGGCAACTTGGCCCAAATAGCGACCAACCTTGAGCGCAAAGCCTGCTGCACCAACCCTGTGGGCCGATTGTATTAACCTGCATTGAGCCTCCACATCGTCACGTATAGCATACCAACTACTAACAAGCAATACTCCGCTTCGGAAGTACTTATCCGGATCAGGAACCTCCAAAATATCCACAAAGTGAATAGGCCTCCCTAGTCCTTCATAACCAGCTATTACCTCTGCTTCTGAAAATAGGCCCATTTCTAAAGCCTGCCCTACAGTAATACTCATTTTTTCACCCCATAGTTACTTCTAAAAAGTCCTTTATTAAAATGGTTAGACTGTTCGCTTTAGCAGTGGCCCTAATTTCGGTGTTTTTCTTATGCTACTATTCGGTAAACGGATGCAATTTCCTGCCTGGTAAGCCTTTGACAAACAACCCCGTCCTATTGTGGACGGGGGTTGTTGAGTCGTAATAGGGATTAATGTAATAGGTGTACTGACTACTTAGCAGCACCAACGAATTTCGCTGTTGAGGTGCTTTCGGGGCTAATTAGGGCCCCAGTGGGACAATTATTTACGCATAGGTCACACTTGATACAATCTGGGTGGTTAATTTGGCCGACGTCGCCATATTGATAGCCGGAAATACCCATGGGGCATTTCTTGGCACACAGGCCACAGGTCGTACAACTCGAGGCTGTTACCTTAACGGGTGCTCTACTCCCACGGCTAAGGAGCATAGCCAAACTACCCATTGGACAAATCTTGCACCAGGTGCGCGGCAAATAGATAAAGCCTAAAATGGCTCCACCCACGCTAGTAAGGATAACCATGTTTAAGAAAACTTTGCCGATGGCATCAATGTCACCCCAAGCGAAATATAGGTTACGACTAAGAAAAGCCATCAAGCCAATGAAAACTAGCCAGCGGGTCCATGGATACACTACCGAGCTAAGAATCCTTCTTTTTCTGTTGTCGATGCGAGTCAGTACTTGGTCATAAAAGCTGCCCCGGGGGCAAAAGTGCCCACACCACAGCCGCCCCTTAAAGGGAGCTATAATTATTGGTGCTACCATGCAAACAATAGCCACTAGACCAAATTTCGGACTGCCGAAAATCCCTAAGAGAATAAAAGCCAAGAGAATTGGCCAGTACCACTTATTATACACATTGGTTTTCATGGGCTACGCCTCCATATCGTTGAATAGACACTGGTAGTTACAAGTATACTATTCGCTGTATTCGCTGTCAATGGAGGCTTGTACGTTTATATGGAGCCGGCGCGGAGTCCGGCCCCTACGCGTCTGGCTAAGAAATGATCGCCGGCTGCTAACGTTTTAAGTAACACGAGGTGAACCTCTACCCATGCAGCAACAGAGGCCTCTTCTTCTGGTCCTTTTTTTGTACATGATAGCAATTAGTGAGGTCGTCCAGGTAGCGACTCTGCACATATACCACTGGATGATTCAGTGTCTTGTAGGTATCAAAAAGATTGTGCAGGCAATTTCTGGCCGTACTTATCTCCTTCTCCCACATCGCGAAAGTAGCCCCGGTAATTACGTGCTGATCGAGGAATAATTCTACTAGCTGGGGATCAAGCTCTCTACCCCTGCGCTTCTTTAGTCTGTGTATTCCCTTTAGTTGGGACCGATCCCAAGTACACTTTGATAATGTAGCCGTGGCACCATCCCAACTATCAGCCAAAGCTACCAAGCGAGCTTCTATAGGAATACCAAGCCCTGATAGCCCTGCCTCGCCTCCCCCGTCCCATCGCTCATGGTGATAACGAACACAGTCAAGGGTGGCAGCAGAACAACCCAACTTCTTTAGAAGCCAAGCTCCCAATTCCGGATGCTTACGCAACAAATGGTTTTCCTGTTCCGTAAGTCGACCACTCTTGCTAATAATCGTTGGTAGCAATATTTTACCAATGTCGTGGAATAACGCCCCAACAACCAAATTCTCCAAAGTAAGCACATCAACGTTAAGAGTTAAACCAAGCTTAAGGGTTAGCCAAGCTACTGCCAACGAATGTCGGTAAAGGCGGTCCGATAATTGCTCCAGACATGTAAGATAGCTATAACCTTTCTTAATGTCCATCAATACACCTCCACGGACAAAGTTGAGCCAATCCCATACCCGACAGTCTCTTGGCCAACCCCAACGTGTTACATAGCTTCGTCTTCTTTAAAGCAGCAACCCTCTGTTATTATCTTGATAAACATGTCTGCCAATGCCGGATCAAACTGTGTTCCCGCGTTTCTTTTTATCTCCGTAAGCGCTCGCTCTCTACTCATAGCTGTACGATAAGGCCGGTCATTAGTCATGGCATCAAAAGCGTCAGCTAAAGCCAAAATCCGACAAAGCAGCGGGATTTTCTCACCTTTTAATCCATGGGGATAGCCTTTACCATCCCAGCGTTCATGGTGATGAAGTATGTATTCGGCCACCGTAGATAGCTCCGGAGTATTGCTGGCAATACGATAACCTACCTCGGGATGTTTTTTGATTTCTTTCCATTCAGCCAAGCTAAGTACACTTGGTTTGTGTAGAATTTTTGTATCCACGCTAATCTTTCCGATATCATGTAACATAGATAGTAGTGCCAGTTCGTCCAGCTCTCGGGCCGACAGTTTAAGCTCTTGGCCAAGGGCAAAGCAGTATTCTTTAAGTCTCATAGCATGTTGCTCCGTTTCCATACTTTTTTCATACAGGGTAGCAAGCATAGTATTAAGGAGTACGTTGCGGTAGCTTTTGCTCATCAAAAGCTTCTGCCTATACATGCGGTCTTCCGCCTCTTTTAGGACTTGGTCAAATTCTTGGGTCTCATTTTCTTTGACAGCTAGACCTAAAGCGATGCTTATACTCGTAATTGGTCCACTGCTGCTGTTTGCAGCTTCCTCAATTCGATTCACAATCCTTTCTGCTGAGCTGGCATCGGTCTGGCGAAGAAGGAGCAAAAACTCATCCCCTCCCCAGCGGGCAATTATATCTTCTCGGCGGCAGTTATCGCTTAATATCTTAGCCATCCGCTTAAGCAAATAGTCTCCTTCCTGGTGCCCGAAAATGTCGTTTACTAATCTAAGGCCATTGACATCCCCTAAGATAACAGCTACCGGCAGGTGCTGGGAGCTGTTATCTAAGCGCCTGATCTCCTCTTGAGCGAACCTACGGTTGTAAAGACCGGTTAAAGGATCACGATAACTTAGGCGAATAATCTCTTGTTGATACTCTCTTTCCCGGGTAACATCACGAAACACCATAATTGCACCGTGGACTTGCCCTTTATCATCTCTTATGGGGGCTGCGCTGTCAGCAATAGGGATCTTCAGTCCCTGCTTAGTTATAAGAATAGCATGGTTAGCAAGATCTACTATTCTCCCTGTCCGTAACACCTTAGCTACTGGGTTCTCGGTCTCTTTACCGGTTTCTTCGCTAACCAACCGGAAAATCTTGTCAAAGGACTGCCCTCTGGCTTCTTCCAGTTTCCAACCGGTAATGCTCTCTGCCATAGCATTCATGACCGTTATCTTGCCTTCCCTATCGGTAGTTATCATCCCGTCACCGATAGAAAGGAGTGTGGTTCTGAGCACTTCTTTTTCCAAATAGAGCTGCTCTTTGTAGCGTTCTCGATCCGTGACGTCGAATATAATGGAGAATAGCAGCTTTTGCCCGGCATAAGTTATAGGGCAAGAATACACGTCTATTAGTCTGATTTCCCCACTCTTCAAGCGGTGAGGAAAAAGAAAATACTTTTGCTTTTTCTCCAGCGCCATATACCTTAATCGCTTCACTTCCTCAGTTGGCATCATGTTAATATCCTGAATGGTTAGGTTAAGGATTTCTTCCCTGGTATAACCGTAAAAGGCTAATGCCGATGGATTGGCATCTACTATTTGCCCGCTTTCAGGTTCTATCAGTAGCATAACTGCATCGTGCTTGTCGAACATAGCTTGAAGCCTTGTTAAGAGCTCTTCCTTTTCCGCTTCAGCTTTCTTCTGGAGGGTTATGTCTTTTCGCGCCCCCACAATGTACCGAACTTCCCCCTGGTCTAGTACCGGACTAAGACTGACTAGCCAGTCCCTTGTGCCCGCCGGGAAGGTTAATGTTTCCTCATAGGTTATGGGGACCTTAGCATCTACGCATTTTTGGTAACTGTTTTGTAGGGTTTGTCCCAACTTAGGGCCAAGAAGTTCCATCGGGGTCTTGTTGGCTATGTCTTTGAAACTGTAACCAACCAGCCTCTGATGAGAAATGTTGTTTCTAAGGTAGCGAAACTCGTTTCCATCCACCTTGACCAGAAACATGGCATCTTGAGTGCTATTAAAAATAATGTTTAGATCCCGCGACAACTCTTCCAATTCGCCAATAAAACCCTGTTTTGTATCCAACTTGACACCTCCCTGCATCGGCCACGCTAACAACATCACAAAGATGTAAGAACGTTTGGTAATATATACATGCAAGAGCCATGCCTGCTTTGAGGCATGGCTCTCTTTTAGGGTAAATCCTCTCGTTTCTACAAATTACGCCCTCATCCGCGCCACCCTTTCTGCTCCTATCCCGCAAACACCAGTGTGCAAATCCATGCATCAAAATAGTCACTATGTACAATATCCATCACTTATATAGTCCCAAACTGCGCCCTCCCTTTTCTAACCGCTTTAATCGGCTATAGAGCGAACTGCGAGAAATGCCTAGATAGCGGGCTGTCCTTGTTTTGTTACCATCATTTAGCCTATACGCTTCATACACAATGTTGTCCACCAATT
>JBMNSQ010000037.1:0-13975 GCA_050945275.1 bacterium
AAAACTGATTTGCTGCCCATTTCCCGAGCTGATGTGGATCGGCTGGAGAATTATGTATTGGCTTATGGGATCAAAGGCCGTACCTGGACCCGAACGGCCCCGTGGGACTTTCACACCGGTTTTGGGCGGAAAGAAGATTGGGATGATATAGATTTGCTCCGGCGCCAGGTGGCTTCTTGGTTGATGCCGCTGTTTTCAGCCTGCGAGCAGCCACTACTTACCGGGGCTAGTTTGAGCCTTGCTTTATGGTCTTTTTTTGAAGAGATGCAGGTAGGATCAAAGCTAATGGAATGGGCCCAGGAGGCGTCTGCCTCCGGTGACCTGGAGCTGGCGCAAGAGCATACACAGGTGTGGACTGGTTTTCTGGAACTTCTCGATGAACTGGTGGTAGGTTTAGGTGATACCGTTCTTACTGCCATCGAATACGCTGAGATTTTGGCCAGCGGTCTGGAAGGGCTGCGATTAGGATTGGTGCCACCTAGTTTAGATCAAGTATTGGTAGGATCTTTAGAGCGTTCCCGGCATCCCAATGTACGGGCAGCTTTTGTGCTGGGGGTAAGTGAAGGGGTGCTGCCAGGTCGAGCGAGCGAAGATGCAGTCTTAAATGACCGCGAGCGCGAACAGCTGTTGGCGGCCGGTATTGAGCTAGCGCCCACTAGCCGGGCCAATCAGTTCCACGAGCGCTATCTTATGTACATAGCCTTGACCAGGGCCAGTGAACGTTTATGGATAAGCTTCCCCTTGGCTGACGCTGAAGGAAAAGCTTTGGCCCCGTCGCGCCTCATTGCCCGCCTGCGCGAGCTTTTCCCTGGCCTTCAAGAAGAGTATGCGGCGGCCGAACCCAGCGGTAATCCGGCCGACGATATTAAATTTCTCACTGCTCCCAAGCAGGCGTTGCAACATTTAGCCAGCCAACTTCGCCTGGCTAAGGTCGGACATCAGGTGGGTCCGGTGTGGGTGGCGCTGCAGCAATATCTCTGGTCTCGCCCGGAGATGGCAGCCCTTATCACACAGGCTACTTCTGGGCTCAGGTATAACAATCAGGAACAGCCTCTTTCGCGAAAGTTGGCGCGCTCATTATACGGACGTCATAATAGGGCTAGTGCTACACGTTTAGAGCGGTTTGCTGCTTGTCCTTTTCAGCATTTTACTTATCACGGTCTAAATTTAAGAGCACGGGAAGTTTTCGGTGTGGACTTGCCTTCCCTGGGGCGGTTTACCCACGCTGTGCTAAGCCGAGTGACCAAGCGGCTCCTGGTAACAGAACGCAGTTTTGGTGACTTGCTACCGGAAGAGGCAGCCAACATGGTTGGCTTGGAAGTGGAAGATATGGCTCTAGAGTTTGCCGGTGGTATCCTGCAGACTTCTCCTCGTTATGTGTATCTCACTAGACGTCTGCAGCGGCTGCTGTTGGCTGCTGTTCAGGTGCTTAGTGAACAAGGGCGCTGTGGTGACTTTCGCCCTCACTATACCGAAGTTAAATTTGGTCTCCCTGGTGGTGCTTGGCCAGCCCTGCAATTTCATCTGGCCGACGGCAGTCAATTCACCTTAGCTGGTCAAATAGATCGTATTGATTTTGCCCAACAAGACGACCAGATGTATTTTGTAATTGTAGATTACAAAAGCCGTTCGAAGAAGTTGTCTTTACCTGAAGTCTACTTTGGATTGTCGCTACAGCTGCTACTTTATTTGTTGGCAGCGGCTGAGGGGCTAAGCCGGCTAGGAAAGGGCCAGGTGCTTCCCGCTGGTATTTTCTATTTTGCTGTCCAGGAAGGGTTTGTGAAGAGTACCGGGCCCCTGTCACCTAATGAGGCGGCTCAGGCCTACTTAAAACAGTTCCGGTTAGAGGGCCTAGTGTATGGAGAAGAAGAAGTAGTACGGCTCCTAGACCGTCAGGGTGGTGGGACAGTAATGGCCCCCATCCTTAATAAAGATGGGAGTATTAGAAAAGGTAGTCCGGCTTGCAGCAAAGAGCAGTTTAATCTTCTACTTAATTTTGCTGCCCAGAAAGTAAAAGAGATTGGAAGCCAAGTAATGCAAGGTGATGTGCAAATAGCGCCATACAGGTTGTCCGGTTCTTCTGCTTGTGACTACTGCGATTTTTCTGCCGTCTGTCAGTTTGATCCGTTGCTGCCGGACAATGATTACCGGGTCTTGCCTAAACTTACGACAGAGGAAACCTGGTCAGCTTTGCAGTTGGCAGTAAAAGGAGATGGTGGGCATGAGTAAGACTAAGTGGACAAAAGAGCAACTTACAGCCATTACTACCTTGCCGGGTAATTTGCTGGTGTCGGCGGCCGCCGGGGCTGGCAAGACTGCGGTATTGGTGGAGCGGGTTATTCGGCACGTACTTAATAAGTCAACGCCGGTGGATATTGACCGGCTGCTCATCGTTACCTTTACCGAAGCGGCAGCGACGGAAATGCGCCAGCGCATCGGAGCGGCTTTAGCCCAAGCCCTGGGCGAGCGGCCAGGAGATCCTCGTCTGGAGCGGCAGCTAGCCCTTCTTAATAAAGCTGATATCAGCACTCTTCATTCCTTTTGCCTGAAGATAATACGGCGCTATTTTTATCTGCTGGACTTAGATCCTAGCTTTAAGGTAGCCGACGAAGCAGAGGCGGCCTTAATTGAGCGTGATGTCTTGGAGAAGCTGTGGGAGGAAACATACGCCAAAGAAGCTAGCAGTGGCGGTCCCTTTACTTATTTGCTCGATTGTTACGGAGTGGCTCGCAGTGATGATAATCTAAAGGAACTAGTCCTTAAACTATATCATTTTAGCCGCAGCCAATCATGGCCTGAGAATTGGCTGCAGCAGGCGAAGAGTTGTTTTCAGGTAACCGCTGGTAGCACTTTAAGCGACTTACCTTGGGGGCCGCCCCTGCTGGATTATGTAGCAATGGCCTTGGACATGGCCCTAGAGGATATAAAGGAAGCTATTTATTATGCTTCCTTGCCTGGTGGGCCGGCTAAGTACTTACCTTGCTTGCATGACGAAGCTACGTCATTGGAAGAACTGGCCGGTATTGCCCGCTGCGGTTCTTGGGAAAACCTACGGGCAGCGTTGGGTTATTCCTTTGGCCGCCTTAGTGCGATCCGGAAAAAAGATGATGTCGATCCTGCCCTCAAAGCTTACTGCACTAGCGCCCGGGACAAGGCGAAAAAGATTATTAATGATCTTAAACGCGATGTCTTTGGTCGGCCAGAGCCAGAGCTTGTGGCCGAGCTTGGCCAGTTAGCTCCGGTTATGGCTATGCTGGTGGACTTGGTGCTGGAATTCGGGCAGCGCTTTGAGGCGGCTAAACGAGCTCTGGGCCGGGTGGACTTTGCTGATTTAGAGCATTATGCTCTCCGAATTCTGCGCGAACCCTCATCTACACCTGACCTATCGTTGCCATCGGCGGCAGCTCGCCAGCTAGAAGAAGAATATGCTGAAGTGTTGGTGGATGAATACCAGGACATAAATCCTGTTCAAGATGCTATTTTGAATTTGATTTCTCGACAGGATAGCTCTCGTCCCAACCTGTTTTTAGTGGGAGATGTTAAGCAGAGTATATACGGATTTCGCTTGGCGGAGCCCAAGTTGTTTTTGCACAAATATCTGACCTATCCGGAAACAGCTGGAGGAGCGCAGCGACGTCTTACGCTTACCGCCAATTTCCGCAGTCGATTTGGCATACTTACGGCGGTTAATTTCTTGTTTCGCCAGCTTCTTACGGACCAGGTCGGTGGATTGACTTATGATCGGGCAGCGCAGCTTGTACCGGGGGCCAAGTATGCTGATCCTCCGATTGACACAGATTCTGCAGATGGACCGGTGGAACTACATTTAGTGGAACGCCAGGATGAATCGGCCAGTTCTGACCGCCCAGACACAGAGGATCAAACAACACCGGCATCTGTCTCGGCCACCGGGGCCGATCTTAATGCTTTGGAGAAAGAAGCACTGGTTATCGGCCGTCGTATACAGGCCATGATTAAAGGAACGGCAGAGCGACCCGGTCCGGAGTTTGTGGTATGGGATAAAGAAGGGAAACGTTATCGGCCGGTAATGTATCGTGATATTGTAATCTTACTACGTACCATGCAGGGACGGGCTAATACTATGCTTGAGATTTTGCGTCAACTGGAAATACCTGCGTACGCCGACCTGGGGACCGGTTACTTCTCGGCTCCAGAGATTCAGGTTGTGGTATCTTTGCTCAAAATTATCGATAATCCCCGGCAGGATATTCCCTTGGCGGCAGTGCTTCGTTCACCTTTAGTTGGGCTGTCGGCGGTTGAGCTAGCGAAGATCCGACTGGCTAATCCAGAGGGAGACTACTTTCAGGCACTGGAAGCAGCGGCTGAAACGATGTCTCTGGATGAATGCTGTCAGAAGGCGAATAAGTTCCTGGCCCAGCTTGACAAATGGCGTACCATGGCCCGTCGCCGCAGCTTAGGAGAGCTCATTTGGCAAATATACAGTGACACGGGGTACCTTACCTATGTAGCGGCATTGCCGGCTGGGGCCCAGCGTCAGGCCAATCTTCGGGCCTTATATGATCGGGCTTGTCAGTTTGAAAGCTATGGACGACCGGGGCTATTTCGCTTTTTGCGTTTTTTGGAGCGGTTTCAAGCCCAGAGCGGGGATTTGGGGACGGCACGGGCACTGGGGGAGAACGAGAATGTGGTGCGTCTAATGAGCATTCACAAGAGCAAAGGGTTAGAATTCCCGGTGGTTTTTGTTGCTGATCTGGGGAAGAAGTTCAACTTTCAAGACTTACGTGGTGACATTATACTACATCGTGATCTTGGTTTAGGGCCAATGGTGGTGGATTTAGGGCTTAATGTTAAATATCCCAGTGTAGCCCACCGGGCGGTAAACGTATCCGGTATTAGGGACACCTTAGCTGAGGAACTGCGGATTATGTATGTGGCTTTTACCAGGGCTCGGGAAAAACTTGTTTTAGTAGGATCGGTAGCCAACCTTAAGGACAAGTGTCGCGCCTGGGGCATTAATGCTCGGCGAACCGGATGGCAGTTGCCCGCCGGTTTGCTGCTGTCCGCTCAGACATACTTGGACTGGCTTGGGCCAGCTGTGGCCCGCCACCCAGATGCGAGTGCTCTTCGGCAGGATGATATGTCCGTGGTTGCCCCCCGCCTAGCTAAAGATCCTTCTTCGTGGCAGGTATGTTTATATGAAGCATCCGAGTTTAAGATGGCAACGATGGAAGCGGCTTCCGCTTTAGAAGTGAGCGTTCACCCTGAAGAACTTGGGAAGCTATTGGCATCCAAGAATCCACCGCCCCCGGAGCTTATATCTAGGGTAGAGCAGGCGTTATCCTGGCGCTACCCCTACGAAAAAGCGACTTCGCTAGCTGCCAAAGTGAGTGTTAGCGAGCTTAAAGGCCGCCTGACTTTAGGCTCAGCGACTGGGGAGGAAGATGAAGGACTAAGAAGAATGTTTCAACCCTTGTTAGCCAAGCGGCCGCGTTTTGTTAGCGGTCATAGCGGTCTGACAGCAGTGGAACACGGTAGTGCTGTGCATCTGGTATTGGAGCATTTAGATATTAGTCAGTCCCTGACAGCGGACGATATCAAGGAGCAGATTGCGGGCATGGTGGAGCGAGAACTTTTGGCCGAAGAGGCAGCTCAGGTTATAGATGCAGGTGCTTTAGCTAACTTTTTTGCCGGTTCTTTAGGCTGTCGTCTTAAGGCTAGGCCAGATATGGTCCGCCGGGAAGTGCCTTTTAGCTTGGTGTTACCGGCGGCGAAGGTGTACCCGGAGCAGCAACTTCTCCCGGCCGAAGGAGCCGAACCAATCTTGGTTCAAGGTATAATTGACTGCCTCGTGCAGGAAGAAAACGGCTGGCTGCTACTTGATTTTAAGACCGACCGCGCCAGCAGGGCGGCTTTAACCGAGCGACTGGAAGGGTATAGAAAACAGATACAGTTCTATGCTATGGCTCTGTCTCACCTTAGTCCTTTGCCGGTGGCCGAAGCCTATATTTACTTCTTGAGTACAGGGCAGGCGATACCAGCTATTGCTAAACCATAAAAAATTTTTGCCAAAATCCTAGCCGCTTATACACGTGTCGGTACGTATTATAATATAACCATGAGGTGAAGGTGTGAAAAGGCGAGACATAATAACTGCTGGTTGGTATATAATTCGTGGAAAAAGACATGACATGGCCAAACATCCTGATAAGCCAGGTATAAAAATACCCCTTCCAAGGCATAAAGAGATAAATGAATATACTGCGCAGGGGATACTAGAAAGGGCAGGTTTAAGGTAGCCTTATAAAGAAAGGTGGCCATTTATTATAAAATATGTTTTTCCTGCCATTCTTACACCGTTGGCTACAGGTGAATACGATGTTCGAATTCCAGATTTACCAGGATGTATTACCTGTGATCAAAATTTAGCGGATGCTATAGAAATGGCTGAAGATGCAGCTGCTATGTGGTTATGCGATGCAGAAGATAACATGGAAGACATTCCTAAGGTATCCAAAAAGCTAATTGTAGAGCATCCTAAGTTTATTAGTTATATAGTTGCGGATACTGATCTTTATCGAAGAGAGAACGATAATCGAGCTATAAAAAAGACACTTACTATTCCGAGTTGGCTTAATGCCCAGGCTGAAAAGGCCGAAGTTAATTTCTCACAACTACTGCAGGAGGCATTAAAAAGCCATCTTGGGATTACAGCACCGCAAGGTCCTCGACGTTGGTAACGGTTACACTCGAATGCTGGTATAAAAAAGAAGGACCTTTCATTTTCTACAATTTGCCATCCTTTATAAAAAAAAGTGGCTTAGCGGCGGCGGGAGAGCAGAAGCTGTTCTATCGGGTGCGGGCGATATTGAAGATAAAATTCTTGATTGGCCTGATTTTCTAGCCGATCATCTAAGGGTGACAGATGTACGTGGCCGTAGCGGCGGCTAAGGGCTTGTTCTAAGAGAAAATCAGCCAGATGGGGGTTCCTGGCTAGAACAGGCCCTTGTATGTACGTGCCTACGGCATTTTTATAGCGAGCGCCCTCGGTTTGGTCGAGGCCATTGTTACCTTGTCCATAGATTACCCGCCCCAAGGGTGTAGCAGTTCGTTCATGGGCAGCGGAAATAGATACTATCCTAGTGTGTCCATGGTGGTTTTCGTATCCCACCATCGGTTGCTTGGACCGCAAAAAGGGTAACTTAACAGCGATGGGGCCTTCTAACCGACGTGGTTTAATCTCAGTGACCATGTTAAAGATACCGGCACCGCTAATCGTGTCGTTTCCATGGGTCCGGATCTCAGTGCCCATTAGTTGAAAGCCAATACCTATGGCCAGCAGCGCCAGCCCGTTATCGACGGCTTGTGCTAAGGCGGACACCTTACCGGGCCAATCTTGGATTATAGCCGTTTGTGCTTCCAATGTGCCGCTACCAATAAACACCAGATCAGAGTCGTCTACTGGCCAGGGCTCGGATCGCTTGGCCTCCTTAACTTCAGTGTCAATGCCTCGCCACTTAGCCCGCTGCAGTAACACAGGGATATTTCCTTGTTCTAGATTTAGTAAATCAGGGTACAGGAGTAAGATCCTAAGCCGCATGGGTTGTACCCCCTCTTTTTATCAAAGACTGCCTTAGCGGTGCTAACACAGTATAATTGCAGAGAAAGATGATGTTAGGCGCTGAGTCGGTCAGAGCTGATCGGACAGCCTGATCAACTCCCGATACTATCCTAATCTTATCCAGCGGCACACCGTGGTACTTAAAGCATACTGCCACGTCCGTGGCTCGGCGGCCGCTACATATAATGGATACCTGTTCAGGGATAGCACTGATGTACGTGTCCCAAAGCCAAGAGATATCTCGGCCGTCAGCTGGAAGATCATTAATGGCTACTACCAACGTGGTGGCTGTTAGCTCGGTTGTTGGTTTGGCTTTGGCTAAAGTGGTTAACGCTTGGTTGAACCCAGTTGGGTTTTTTACTAGTACTAGCGTACCTTTTTTCCCCTGGTCGGGCCAGGAGAAGTATTCGGTGCGTCCAGCCGGGGCCCGAAAAGCAGCTACCACCGGCATCAGGGAGGATAGCTCGGTTTCTGGTCGCCATAATAAGGTTGTAGCCATGGCTGCAATGATGTTATATCCGTTGTACAAGCCGGTTAGTGTGCTGTTGAATGCATGTTCGTGACCACTAATCGTACGAATGTTTAACCTGCTGCCGGTTCCTTCAATAGTGGGCAATGGAGAGCCGATAAGGACAGCTGGCGGTGAGCGAAATCCGCAAGTCCCGCAAGTATAACTTCCCAAGTGAGCGTAGCGCCGACTGCTGAAACTAAGGTTTTGTCTACAAATTGGACATAGAGCAACTTCATCCGATTCCAGATTTGTATCGGCTGGGTCATCCTCGGCTGTATCCATGGCGAAGTAGTGGGTACGGGCGCGGTCATGCCCGAAAGAAGCTACTAGAGGATCGTCAGCATTTAGCAGTAAGGTGGCGCAGGGCCAAGCAGCAATTGCTTGTTTCATCCGCTTGCCCAAAGCAATGACTGAGCCGTAGCGGTCCAATTGATCAGGGAAAAGGTTCGTTACCACCACTAAGTCTACGTCTGGGAGAAGCTTAGATAGGGGCAGTAGGCTTCCTTCATCCACCTCTAATATCGCTAGGCGGGTCCTGCCATTTGCAGCGGTGCTTCCCAAGGACTCAGCTTTAAGCAAGGCGGTAAGTAGGCCAGGAACCATATTGGCTCCTTCGGGGTTAGAGACTATATTAAAACCGGTACTTTGAAGCAGCTTGACTATTAGGGCGGTGGTACTGGTTTTACCGTTGGTGCCAGTGACCAGGATAAACCCTTGGTAGCGATCGCGCAGGGTGGCTATGATGTTGCGATCTACCTTCAGCGCCACTCGGCCGGGAAAAGCCGTACCACCCCAGGGTAGCCGCAACCAGTGTGTAAGCTTTAATAGAACAATACAAATTTTCCCTAAGACAAAAGCTAACCAGGTGCGAGATGTCCAGCTGGTTTGCTTGGTCGTTGCATTTTGCATCACCTTGTTTGCCTCCTAGACAATGACTGTATAGCCCCTCGACCAAATAATGACACAGAAATCAGGTTTTGTCTAGGAGTTGCGTTACAAAACAAATAACGAGCCGGTAAGGGCTCTTAGATGATGTATGGGGATTTAATCAGACAAGAAAGGGGGGCCTTTAGCCCCCTTTCGGACAGCCTTAGGACCTAATGACGCTGTCCATGCGTTCTTTGCCGGATCCTTTGTAGACAAAGGTTTTGCAGCAAGTTTCCTCGCACCGGTCGGTAGGCGTGGCTGACAAGGTAGACGCTTGTGGTGCATCAATGGTGTCAGGTGCGGAAGCAGCGAAGCTGTCGGCGGTCACCATAATGGCATTGGCATCACATCGGTTTCCTGACTTCCAGTAATGACAGTTGTTGACACTACACATAATTTGCTGCCCTTGGGCCATTAAATCACCTCCGTTGCTAGAATACCCCCAAAGGCCTACTAAATATGTACCGGCAGCAGGAAAAGACATTGGTAGCAGCCAATAAATTAGTTTAAGAAGCGAAAGAGAAAACGTTGTTTACCGAGGAGGCAGCAGCTCCATGTCAGTGTCAACAGCTAAGGTACAAGCCACTGCAGCAGTATTGACTAGCGCCCTGGAACAATTAATAATAGAAAATTCGTGCACAGAGACACTAATGGCTCTGGTGCAGGGTGTATTTTTATGGCGTCTGGGACTTACATACTTGTCTCCGGCAGAGCTGATTAACTGGGGCGGCCCTTTTTGTAAGCCAGCGTGGGTGAGTGGGTGTCCCGTTGCCATCACTGCCCTTTATGCTAAATTGCAAAACATTGGCCCAAGCACATCAGAGTTGGGAATGGCACTTGAAGAATTTTATTGGCGTAGCAAGACCAGCACTGAACGTGATCAAGGCGTGTATTATACCCATCCCCTGCTGGCCAGAGTTATGGCCCGTTTAGGTTTGAACTTATACCTTAGAGAACGGATGCGCCCACGATCGGCAGGAAACCGGCACAAAGACAGGTTACGGTTGCCTGCTTCTTTTGTATTACTGGATCCGGCGGTAGGAGCCGGAGCTTTTTTGGTTGCGGCTTTTCACGAACTGGTCTCCTTACCATCTGACTTACGGCCCGAAGGAACCAAACGCGCTTTGCTGCCGTTTTTGGCTGGACGCGATATTGATGCCGGGGCAGTTGATCTCACCAAAGCTCGCTTGTGGTTGGAAGTGGTTGAGGAAGTACAAGCTGGCGATCGTTTGTTTCCGGCTTTGCCTAATATCGTTACAGGCAACAGCTTACAGGAACCACCCCTTTTAGCGGATATGGTGTTGGCTAATCCCCCTTATCAGCGGCAGGAAACTATGGAGCCGGGATTAAAGTCCTTTTTGGTTAATCGCTTCCAAGGGTTAATACCAAAACAGGCCGATCTTTATACTTACTTTCTGGCTAACCTTACCCACATGTTAAAACCAGGTGGAGCTGCTGCCGTGGTTACCCCTACCGCCTGGCTAGAGGTAGATTACGGCCGGGCACTGCAGAAACTGTTACAACAAAGTTTAGAGATCCCCTTAATTATGGGCTCGGCCTGTGAACGGTGGTTTGAAGAGGCAGCTGTACACACCGTGGTCACTACATTAGTGCGCCGCACCGATAAGCGCAAACCGCGTCGCCCCACCACCATGGTTAACTTAATGCAGCCGCTTGCGGCCGTACAGCCGGAAGAGATAGCAATGCTGGCTGAAATGCCCCCTGGTTTTAAGCATGACCTTAATTGGCAGGCAGTTACCTTGCCGCAAAAGCGCCTACAGGCCTTAACGCAAAGAGAGGAGCCGGTACGGGCGGCCTGGGGCACATTACTAAGAGCCCCAGCTGTCTATTTTAATTTACATGATAAAACCTCAAAGAGGTGGATCCCTGCTGGGCAGGTAGGAGAAGTGAGACGAGGATTTACTACCGGAGCAAATGCTTTTTTCTTTGTACAGGACATAACAGCCGGTGCTTTGCCAGATCTTAGGCGCAAGCTTGGTATTACTGCCGACAGCGGTTTAGCTATTATCGCTGCTCGCGCTGGTAAAAAAGAGGTCTACTTTGCGGTGGAAGAACGTTTTTTGTTGCCGCTTATCAAAACGCCGCGTGAGGTGGACGGCTACCTTATCCGGGAAGAACGCCTGCGCTCACGGGTGTTGATGTTACCGCCGGATGAAGATTATATTAAAGGACTTAAAGTAGCTGATTATATCCGTTGGGGAGAGCAGCAGGGTTACCAGCAGCGCCCGACTCTAAAAGCTCGTCCCTTGTGGTGGAGTTTGCCCCGTCTATTACCGGCTCAGGTTTTGGCCCGCCAATTTTATGATATGCGATTTAATTTCCCTTACAACCCAGGAGCGATTTTGTGTGACCATACTTTTTACTACCTTACCGGTTGCTTAGATCCAGAACTTGTGGCGTCCATTTTAAATTCCACCATTACCTTTCTTCATGTGGAGTTATGGGGACGATCCAACATGGGAGACGGGGTCCTTACCTTTTACGGGCCTGAGCTAACCGATTTACCGTTGGTTAAACCAACGTTATTTTCTCGTGAACAGCAGCAGGCTCTAAAAACTGCTTTTCGCCGCCTGTGTGGGCGAGCAGTGCTACCGATTCAGCAAGAATTGGGGCAAAAAGATCGCCAGGAGCTGGACTTGATAGTATTGTCAGCTTTAGGACTAACAGGGCTTACGGCAGCGTCTCTATTAGGAGAAATTTATACCGCCCTTTACCAATTGGTAAATCAGCGACAGAAGCGGTCGCAGTAACTCATTAACTGAACCATCAAGAACTATTTTTTCCTTTGGTCTTTTTCTTACCTCGCTTTTTACAAGCGGGGTATAAATGTTTACCAGCGCCATAGTCAGATTTTATTTAGTGGACGCTTCTGCCCATTGTTACTTCAGGGGTATTACCAACGTAGATATAGAGTGGTCAGTTTTATTGCTTAGAGGATAAAAGCTTTCACACTGTAGTTGGCGTCGGGAGTAGGAAACTTTAGCTGTGAACGTCAATAATATATAAATAAAACAACTAGCAACAAAACCCCTACGCCTGTTGCCGCGCAAGTCAGAAGATGGTACAATGTTTGCACTAGGCCCCCAAAAACAGGAGGTGGAGATATGCCGACTCTCCATGCTGTGCAACCAGGTTTAACAGCCACGGTACAAAAGCTGGTTACTGAAGCCGATGCAGCCCTCCATTTTGGTAGCGGTGCCCTAAAGAATCTTTTTGCTACCCCTGTGTTCGTTGCGTTGGTGGTGGAAGCAGCAGTACGAGCTGCGGATCCTATGCTTCCGGATGGTTTAGTAACAGCAGGTGTTGGTTTGGACCTTAGGCACACAGCACCAACAGCTATTGGCCTTACTGTCACTGTTGAAGCAGTCTTGGAACGGATAGAAGATAGTAGGCTTTTCTTCCGGTTTAAGGCTTATGACGAAGTTGGCGAAATTGGTTCTGGCATCCATGAACGAGTAGTAGTTAGCCTAAAAGGAATTATGAAATCGGCCGAACGACGTCAAAAGAAAGTAATAGCTAATATGGCATGAGAGGCTTGTTTTAACTGAGGGGGTGATGGCAAAGGCAAAAAGAAAAGTGTCCCATTTGGTAATCAGAACAACGATAAAATAATAGGGGGTTACAGGGCATGAAACTATGGCAGAAAATACTAATCGGGTTTGTCATCGGTGCGGTTTTAGGCCTTACATTCCCACAGCTAGCGGCATTAAAACCTGTAGGAGACCTTTTCATTCGGCTTATTAAGATGCTTATTGCGCCCATGGTGTTTGCTTCACTGGTAGTGGGCGCCTCCAGTATTGGTGATCTAAGGAAACTTGGTCGAGTTGGTGGCAAAACTGTAGCTTATTTCATGGTTACTACAGCCGTAGCTATTGTTATCGGTCTTATTGTTGCCTTTGTGATGCAGCCAGGAGCTGGCTTTGTGCTTAAGGAAGTAGAAAAGTATGAACCGGCCGCTATGCCTTCTGTTATTGATGTCTTTCTTAACATGGTACCGACCAATATTATCAATTCTTTAGCCACTGATAACATGCTACAAATCATTGTGTTTGCCCTCTTTGCCGGTGTTGGTGCAGCCATGATCGGCGAGAGGGGCAAACCTTTTTTGGCTTTCTGCAACAGTTTGGCCGAAGTTATGTATAATATCACCGGCATGGTAATGAGTTTAGCCCCTTATGCAGCCGGTGCTCTCATGGCCTGGGTTACAGCTACTAACGGGCCGGATGTGCTGTTCCCATTAGCTAAAGCGTTGGCTGCTGTTTATATCGCCAATATTTTGCATGCCGCTGTTATATACTCCGGTGCTGTGTACTTCTTTGCTCGCATGAGTCCTTTGCGGTTTTTCCAAGGAATTTTTGAGGCTTGGGCCGTGGCCTTTACTACTTGTTCCAGTAGTGCCACGTTGCCTGTTTCCATGCGTAATGCTCAGGAGAATCTAGGAGTTCCCAGCGAGATTTCCAGCTTTGTTCAGCCTCTCGGTGCTACCATTAATATGGATGGAACCGCTATTTATCAAGGTGTTTGTGCCTACTTTATCGCTCAGGTTTATGGAATCACATTAGGATTACCGCAGATACTAATGATTATCCTCACCGCCACATTAGCTTCCATTGGTACCGCCGGTGTTCCTGGTGCCGGTATGATTATGCTCAGCATGGTGCTGCAGACAGTGGGATTGCCGCTAGACGGCATTCTCCTTATTGCTGGCGTGGATCGAATCTTTGACATGATCCGTACTTCCATGAACGTTATCGGTGACGCCGCTGGTGCTGTAGTTGTAGCATCGACGGAGGGAGAACTCAAGACCTTACCGGCAGGAGTAAATGTAGGCGGGAAGTAAAATTGCTTTGATCCAAATATAAGTTAGTTCAAAAAGCCGCTCCCTAAACGTAGGGAGGCTTTACTTGGTGTAGCCT
>JBMNSQ010000038.1:0-13862 GCA_050945275.1 bacterium
CCCTGGATGTCTCTACCAGAGACATCCAGGGCCTTTTTCATGAGATCTACCTTCTCATCTCGTCCCGGAAAGTCCTTCTATGCTGCTTTGCCTACTTAAATATTACACTCTCATGGTCGAGCTGGGCGTTTCACAACCAGGCTCTAAGCCTGGTCGGTTTTTTTATGTAGCAAAGTATGCTACAATATAAGTCGACTTGAGAAAGGTGGATCTTAAAATAATGAATCTTGGGAAGGAACAGCAAAAATCTAAGGAAACAGTCAGGGAATTAACGCCGGCTGCGAACCTCACCAGTTTGCTTAATGAGGACTGGGGTAATATCAAGGCAGTAGACAAACACATTTGGGGGCTCACCCTGCCGGCTTTAGTTGAGCTTATGCTAGCAACCTTGTTTAATATGGTCGATATGGTTATGGTAGGCAATGTGGGCACGGTGGCACTGGCAGCAGTGGGTATTGCCAACCAGCCCAATATGCTCATTTTGTCCGTCTTCCAGTCTTTGAACGTCGGCACCATGGCTCTGGTGGCCCGCTTTACTGGAACTAACGATCACCGATCACGTCGCCTGGTACTGCAGCAAACCTTGATTATATCGCTGTTACTCGGTACCATTTGTAGCGTACTAGGATACAGCCTAGCACAAAAGGTAGTAGTTTTTATGGGAGCCGAACCAGAAGTAGTCGCCCCGGCCACTTCCTATTTCGCCGTAACGTCCATAGGGGCTTTTTTTGTGTCCGTTACTATGGGCATCGGGGCCGCACTCCGAGGTGCCGGAGATACAGTCACCCCGATGAGATACAACCTCATCGCTAATTTTTTAAATGTCATTGGCAACTATATTTTAATCTTCGGCAAGCTAGGTTTCCCGGCCCTTGGGGTAACCGGAGCCGCGCTCTCTACCACCATATCCCGCGGTCTGGCCATGGCAATGGCTCTGTATGCTGTTTATCGGTCGGATTCCCTTTTTAGTCTCTCAACCTATAAGAAATTCAAAGTCGACCTTAAGATTATAAAGCGGATACTGGGCATCGGTCTTCCTTCAGGCATAGAACAATTGATTTTAAGGACAGGTCAAATAGAGTTTACCCGCACAGTGTCCGGCCTGGGTACAACAGTATTTGCCGCTCACCAAATAGGCATAAGCTTAATGGGTCTTTCCTTTGCCCCAAACCAAGCCTTTGGCATGGCCGCCACCACCTTGGTTGGGCAAAGTCTAGGGGCTGGCCTACCCGATGCTGCTGAAAAGTTTGGTTTACGAACCAGGCGTCTTGGTATGCTGGTAGCCGCATCTGTTACCACCTTATTTTTCTTTTTTGGTAAACAAATTGCTGGTTTATACACTAACGATCTACAAGTAGCTCTCATGGCCGCTGCCGCCCTAAAAGTTTTAGCCATTATGCAGCCTTTACAATCTACCCAATTCATCCTGGCCGGGGCTTTAAGAGGTGCCGGCGATACCCGTTGGCCTCTGTACGCCACCATGATTGGCATCTGGGGTATTAGGGTTGTCTTTGCTAAGCTGTTTATCGGAATGGGTTTCGGCCTGCTCGGTGCCTGGACAGCCAACTTCTTAGACCAGACCTTCCGTTCCATTTTCATCTACACCAGGTACAATTCCGAACACTGGAAGACGATAGAAGTGTAACTTTTAGAAAGCTGCCACTTAACCTAAAGCTATAAAAAGACTAAAACAAGCTTAATTGACAAATACTGTGCAGGAAGTCCGTCCTAGCAAGTAGAATACAAGCGGTATTAACCTAGCAGGAGGTTCGCTCATGGCCGTTAAAATAGTAACTGACAGCACATCGGACATTGACGAGCAGACAAAGCAACAACTAGATATTACCATTATTCCTTTGACTATACACTTTCCTGACGAATCCTTTGTAGAAGGTGAGGTCCCGTTAGACTATTTCTATTCCAAACTGGAGAGCAGCCCAGTTATCCCTACTTCCTCCCAACCTTCTTCAGGGGATATCCAGGTTGTTTTTGAACGCTTAATCAAAGCAGGCCATGATATTCTGGCTATTTTCTTATCATCTAAAATCAGCGGCACGTACGAAAATGCCTTGATCGCCAAGGAAATGGTCTTAGAAAAATACCCCCAAGCCAAAATCGAAATTATCGACTCGCTAAACACTGTCACCGCCCTTGGCTACCCAGTAATAGAAACGGCTAAGGAGGCACAGGCTGGTAAGTCCCTTAGTGTACTGACAGAAAGTGCAAAAAAGCTGCTTGAACGAGTACGCTTTTACTTCGTTCCTAACTCCTTGGAACACTTACGCAAAGGCGGCCGCATCGGTAGCGCTGCCGCCTTGATCGGGTCAATCTTGGACTTAAAACCAGTTTTATATTACGCCGAAGGACTAACAGCAGTAGCCAAAAAAGTACGGAGTATGCGCGGCGCCATTAAGCACATGATCGAGCTAATGGAAGCTGATTACAAAGCGCATGGGCTGCAGGCAGTAATTGTGCAGCATATTAATAACCTACCGAAGGCCGAAGAAGTAGCCCAAACCATCCATGAAAAATATAACATTACACCTCTCGTGGTACCGGTGGGACCGGTAGTTGGCCTCCATGCTGGCCCTGGTACAATTGGACTTATGTACTGCTTAGCCAAAAAAGGCTAGCCGAATAAAGAAAATATCGCCGCAAAAAACCAGGCATAAACGCCTGGTTTTTTGTTGATCAGTTCGATTCTACTAGTGATAGCTAGGCTTGATATTGACTCGACGAAGTAGATTAGCGTTGGTAACCACCGTAACAGAACTTGAGGCCATGGCAATCTCCGCGATAACCGGATGAAGCAGGCCCAAGATGGCCAGGGGAATAGCAATACTGTTATAAAAGAAAGCCCAAAATAGATTCTGCTTAATCTTAGCAAAAGTAGCCCTAGATAGCTTTACCGCTGTCACCACACCGCTGAGGCTGCCACCAACTAAGGTAATGTCCGCAGCTTCAATAGCAATGTCCGTCCCTGTACCAATGGCAATGCCTACATTAGCTTGGGTAAGAGCCGGCGCATCGTTGATACCATCACCCACCATAGCTACTTTCTTGTTATCCGCCTGCAGCTGCTGAATTTCCGCCACTTTACCATCGGGAAGAACTTCGGCCAGCACCCGTGAGATACCCACCTGCCGGGCAATAGCCGCCGCCGTACGCTCATTGTCACCAGTGATCATGGCTGTGGTAAGGCCCATGCTTTCCAGCTCAGCGATAGCCATTGCCGAATCTTCCTTCAGCGTATCAGCCACCGCAATAATTCCCATCAGTTTTCCGCCGCGGGCCACCAGCATCGCCGTCTTAGCCTCTTCCTCCAGCCGCACCATCTCGGTTTCCAATGTCGCCGGATCGATTCCTTCTTCCATCATCAGTTTTCGGCTCCCTACCAAGACAGCCTCACCATCAATTGTAGCCCGGACACCGCGGCCAACAGCAGCAGAAAAATCGGTTATATCAAGCAGCCTCTGCTTGCCGAGCTTTACATGATCAACAATAGCCTTACCCAGTGGGTGCTCCGACCCCGCCTCCACACTGGCTCCGTAAAGAAGCACGTCGTCTTTCGTAAACCCAGAAGCCGCCACCACATCCGTTACCGCCGGCTGGCCTTTGGTGATGGTTCCCGTCTTATCAAACACAATTACATCTAGCTCTTTTATTGTTTGAATTGCCTCCCCACTGCGAATGAGGATACCGTTTTCCGCCCCTAAGCCACTTCCCACCATGAGCGCCGTGGGTGTGGCCAGCCCCAAAGCACAAGGGCAGGCAATTACTAAAACCGCCACCGTCGCAAATATAGCCAACGTAAACGAGCTTAAATCCGGATTTACCCACGGCAAGAAACTTTGGGCCCATATGCCCACTGCTTTAAACGGTGTCGGGATTACTAACCAAGCGATAAAAGTCAGGGCAGCGATGGTCATTACCGTAGGTACAAAGATGCCCGTTACCTTGTCGGCAAACTCCTGAATAGGAACCTTCGTTCCTTGGCATTCCTCCACCATCTTTATTACCTGCGCAAGAAAAGTATCTTTACCCACCTTAGTTGCCCTTACCTGCAGCAACCCTTCGTGATTAATGGTTGCTCCGATAACCTCATCCCCAACCGTCCTCCGAACAGGCATAGATTCGCCGGTCGCCATGGACTCATCCAAAGAACTTTCCCCATTTACAATCACGCCGTCAGTGGGGATTTTCTCTCCCGGACGAACCACCATAACATCACCCACTGCGACTTGTTCCAGAGAAACTTCCTTTTCTTCGCCGTTCACCAAAATTGTTGCTGTCTTGGCCTCCAGCTGCAGTAGTTTTTTAATGGCCTGGGAAGCCCGCCCCTTAGCCTTGTTTTCTATATAACGGCCCGTAAGGTGAAACGCCATAATCATGGCCGAGGTTCCGGCGTAATTTTCTATCGGTGTAAAGAAGACAGCCGGACCGGTAGCAAAAGCCGAGAGCGCCCCAATGGCAATTAGACTGTCCATATTAGCACTGCCGTGAAACAGAGCCCGGACGCCAGATTTCAGGGTCTCCCCGCCCACCCAAAATACTACCGGGGCAGCTAATAAAACCAGTCCGATATCGAAAGCACCAGGAAAAGGCCATCCATGGATGCCTATAAACATGCCGGGTAGCATCCATACCATAATGGGAATTGTAAAGGCCCACGCTCTCTGCATGCTGCGAGCGGCCTGATGCACCTTGTCCAAATCATCATCCAGTTCCTTTGTTGCCTCCTCAAAAACAGCCGCCCGATAACCACTGTTCGTCACAATGGCTACTATACTATCCACATTAGTAACGCTAGGGTCATATTCCACATAAGCTTTTTCGGCCGCTAAATTCACTGCTACCTCTTTTATTCCCGGCGCTTCTTGCAAATTCCGTTCAATTTTGCTGGAACAAGCAGCACAATTCATATCGCCGATAGCCAACGTTACTTTGGCCGTTTCCGTTTTAACAGCGTAGCCAGCTTTAACAATAGCCGTTTCAATAGCCCTGCGGTCCAACGTGCTGGGATCGTACTCCACATAAGCTTTTTCGGCAGCTAAGTTAACCTGGGCCGTGTGTACCCCGTCCAACTTGTTTAGTGCACGTTCAATACTCTGAGCACAAGCAGCGCAGTTCATACCTTCCAGGGCTAAAGTATCTTTTTTGACTACTACTCGTTCCATTTCTCTCCCTCTTTTCCCTTGCCACAGTTTGTACCCCTACGGGGTATCCCTAAGGGTAGTATATATTTCCTAGCTAAACTTGTCAATAGGACACTCATGGTTTGGCGTTATTATCCGGGGCGGCACAAAAGCCGCCCCCCACACATGCCCCAAAGACATCACACGCGTCGACCGTAGGGAACAGCCCCTGTGCTGCTTCTATGCTTTTGGCAAAAACATTAGCAAGAAAGGGGACGCAGACCGAACACTTATATGCACTCAGTAAGTATCGTGCGCCGGGTCAAGTACCATTATCCCTTAAGATACATAAAGACCTTCCCCTATTTACCAGGCGGAAGGTCCTCTGTCTTCTAACATTTCAGAATGCCTAGGATACATGCCCTTGAATCGAAGCGACGAATAGTTAACGGATCGGAAACGCTTACCTTTTCGCCCTGTAGGATTTTTAAGCCTTTCTCAACCTGAGAACCAAGAAGATAAACCAATTTAATATTGTGTTTTTGGCATATCCGGACTAATGCTTTGTTCACGTTCATCGTCCCCTATTCTTCCTTGCGGGTCGAAAATTCAGCCTACTTTGATTATAGACCAGCATAAATAATACGTAAAGGAATTTATCCTATTTCTTCTCTTTAGTTTTGCCCATAGCGCCGGACCAAATCGGCGGCTTCTTTATCAATAACTCCCTGATCGAGAGTCACCGGCTTACCTATAAGGTGAGCCATAATATAGGTCTTGGCGCTAGCTTCTAAAAACTCCGCGCGGTCAAAGGCCTGGGCCAAGTTCTGACCGGTGCAAACAGCCCCGTGATTGGCCAGCAAAGCGGCGCTGCGGGTTCCCAAGGCCTCCACAGCGTTTTGGGCCAATTTCTCCGTGCCAATACTAGCATACCCCGCCGTTTTTAATCCCCCACCAAAAACAGCAACAAGGGTATCTAGAAAGGGGGGTAAATCCTGCCTCGTAGCAGCGATAGCCGATGTATAAACAGCGTGGGTATGAATCACAGCATTCACATCCGGTCGAGCGATATAAATATAGCGATGCAAAATAGACTCAATAGAAGGTTTGCGCTTTCCCGAGATGACATTGCCGTCAAAGTCAATCACAACTATATCATCAACCGCAATTTCTTCATAAGGAATGCCGCTGGGGGTTATGTAAAACACCTTTTCTGCCGGTATCCGTGCACTGATATTTCCCCCAGTACCGGTAACCAACCCTTTTTTGATAAGCAGATTCCCGCAACGAATAATTTCCTTCCTTATCTGCTCCTTCGCCATATTGCCACCTCCTAAATTACGTATGTTACGGTTCTTCCCAGGTGGCACGATTCTACTCAGTTTCTTCCAACAGTACCTTGCCCACCCGGTAACCCTCCATACTCTTTACGGTAAGTCTAAGGGAACCGATCTTGATTGAATCCCCCTTCTCAGGAATGCGACCCAGCTGATTCATAAAGAGCCCACCCACCGTCTCATAGATGGCAGGATCCGGTAGCTGTAATCCGGCTTCTTGGTTTAAGTCCGTAGTATTCATACGCCCATCCACAAGCACCGTTCGCGGGTCCAGCCGCTCCAACCACGTCTCAGGCTGAGCACCTTCATCATCAATATCGCCCACAATTTCCTCTACAATATCTTTAAGGGTAACTAACCCATCTACGCTACCATACTCATCTAATACTATTGCCAAATGCTGCTGTGTACTCTTAAGCTCCCGAAAGAGGTCCAGCACAGGTTTGCTAGGCGGCACGAATACAACATCGCGCACAAGTTCACCTACCATGCGCTTTTCTTTACCCCTAGCCATCGCCGCCAGCAGGTCTTTAATTGTGACAAGGCCTATTATATTGTCTAAGTCACCGTCGTATATCGGTAACCGCGACAGGCCCGTATCCAGCAGTACCTCCACCGCCTTGTGTACCGTAAGGGCACAAGAAACCGCCTTTATGTCTGGTCGGGGCACCATCACTTCCCGAACAATGGTATCCCCAAACTCAAAAATCCCTTGTATCATCTCTTTTTCTTCAGACTGCAAAGTTGCCTGCTCCGCCACCAGCAGCCTCAGTTCATCTTCAGTTACCTTCGGTTCCCTTTGCTTTAGATTTCCCCCTAACAATCTCACCACCTGGTTTGAAGACCAAGTTAAGATAGTTACCACAGGCGAGGTCAACCAGGAAAACCATACTAAAGGACGAGCCACCAGCAAGGACACCGCCTCCGACTGCTGTAAGGCAAGCCGTTTGGGGACCAATTCGCCAAAGAGCAACGTAACAAAGGATAACATCACTGTCACCACAACAATAGACAGCGGCTCAGCTACCTGTGCCAATCCCGGTATAGGAAGAATCCCCTTTAGCACCCTAGCTAACGTCACCGACAAACTAACCGCCGCGCTGGCACTGGCCAGAAAACCTGACAATGTCACCCCGATTTGAATAGCGGCCAAAAATCGGCTTGGATCACGTGTTAGCCGTGAAACAAGCATAGCCGACCTATTCCCTTTATTGATCAGTTGCCGTATGCGGGTCCTGCGCACCGAAATAATCGCAATCTCCGATCCGGCAAAGAACGCATTTAGTAATACTAGTAACATTATCAAGAATAACTGACTCCAAAGTGACTGCACCCCTGTCTCCCCCAGCCCGTTTTTCCTAGTATTCCTACAATGTCAATTGCCAATCAAAGAGTTGCTTTACACCGTTTTTATTTGTTTTTGCGCCCTGGGATGCCCGTCTTCCCCTAGCTGAAGGTGGATACTGCAGCACCAGCTGCGGTCGTCTTCTAGTGGAAAGTCTTCTCGATAATGGACACCTCGGCTTTCCTCCCTCAGGAGGGCAGCTTGCGCTACCATAAGGGCAGTTTGGTAAAGATTCTCGGCCTCTACGGCTTCTTGAAGCGCCTTCGGATTCTGTGCGCTAAGCTCTCTGACCGCTGAGCCAAGTTCCTTCAGTTCGTCCAGGGCACGCTCTAGCCCGTTCCCCGTACGTAATACTCCTAAGTGACGTGAAGCCATCCTTTGCAGGCGCCGCTTAAACTCTCTGGGGTTCATACCCTGCCCTTGTTCCCACTTTTTCAGGCGCGCTTCAGTGTTGCTAGCGATCATATTCACTGGCTCATCTGTAGCTTCACGAGCATACACCGCCGCTGCTTTCCCTGCTCTCAGACCGAAGACCACAAGTTCCGTAAGGGCATTACCACCAACCCGATTTGCTCCGTGGACCCCTGCAGCCACCTCCCCACAGGCAAAGACCCCTGGGATCTCCGTTTCACCCTCAGTTCCAACGATAACGCCGCCACAGAAAAAGTGTTGGGTTGGTGCGACCGCCACCGGCTCTCGCTCTAAGTCAATTTTTCGGCGAGCAATGCGTGCCAAGTCGGTTATAACACCGCTTTTCCATGCTGTCTCCGGCAGCTGGTTCAAGTGCAGAAAGGCACCCCGGCCAGAAGCCACTTCTTTGGCTACTGCCTGAGCGCACCGATCCCTAGCATAGCGTTCGGCTGCTGCCCCGGATTTAATTCCCCACTCAGGAAGTTTTGCCCGCAGAAACTCGTCTCCCTGGGAATTAGTAAGAGGCACCTCATCAATGAGAGTTAAGGGAAGAAACCAAGCAGGCAAGTCTTCGTCGGCAAAACCCAGAGGAAAGAACTGAACAAACTCCATGTCTTTAAGCGTCAGCCCCAATCGGTAAAGGAGAGCGTATCCATCCCCTGTGGTACGAACGGGATTATCTGTCCGGGCGTACAGCTGGCCGGCACCACCCGTGGCTACCACTACCGATCGGGCCGCCACCTGGTGAATCACACCCTCATTTAGGTCCAGGTACTCTAAGCCCAGGCATCCCTTGGTACCAGTCAATATTTCCGTAACCAGAGCTCGTTCCTTCACTTGAATATGTGGACACGCCCGTATTGCTTCCACCAGTGGCAAAGTAAAGGCTGTCCCGGCTACAATCTCCCGCGAAGCGTACTTAACTGTAGAAACAAGGCCCGGGGTAACCTCTAGTTTCACGCCGTGCTTTTGTAAGCCAAGCACAGCGTTTGGCCCCTCGGCAGCGAGGATTTCCACCAATTTAGAGTCATTGACCCATCGTCCGGTCTCGCGAGTTTTTCTTTGGTGTTTGTCGGGGCTGAACCCGCCAACACCAACGGTGAAACCACCACCAGCAACTGCAGTACAGTTCCCTAGTCCTAATTTTGTTTTCGAAATAACGAGAACCCTAGTGCCGGTTTCCGCTGCACTCAAAGCGGCACAAAGGGCTGCACCGCCGCCACCGATGATAACAACATCCCAGCTCATCTCGATTCTCCTTTCGGTGCTGCGCCATACCGTTTATTTCGTCCCTAATCCAATTTATTCCTTCTATGGCTGGCAAACATGACAAAAGGAGCCTCCCAAGAGGCTCCCTGCCAGGTCCCAGTTCTTTCAAGTGGCTGAGAATAACTATTACTCGGCACTGTAATCATCAAAATAGCCCTGAACCAAAACTATTGGGGTACCTTTATCACCGCTACCGCTGGTGAGGTCGCATAAGCTTCCCAGCAAGTCGGTCAAATGGCGAGGAGTTGTCCCCAACGATGCCGCACCCATAACGTTATTTTTCTTTTGCTTTATTCTGCTCTTCAACGCCTGAGCTATCTCATCGTGGTTTAGATCGCACAGCTCATTGTCGGCAATGAACTTAAGTTTTACTTCATGGGGGGTTCCCTTTAGCCCGTCAGTGTAGCCGGGAGATACCACCGGATCAGCCAGCTCCCAAATCCTGCCCTGCGGGTCTTTGAATGCCCCATCACCGTAAACCATCACTTCCACTTGTTTACCTGTCTTAGACTTTATAGCCGCTTGTATTTCAGTGACGATTCTTTGGCAATCCCGAGGGAAAAGCTTGATCGTGTTTTCAGTAGCCAAGTTAGTTCCCAATAGGCCAAAGTCAGGATTATAGCCGCTGCCATTTACGGGCCGAGTTAGTAGATCGTCCAGGCCTAGCACAGTACTCGCTCCAGCCTGCCTTAATATCCTCTTCGTCCGCTCCCGTTCGTGTACGTTAGCCACTAATATTTCCTTAGTATAATCTAGGGCCAGCCGCGGATCATTGGTTAAGTATATGGTAATGTTGTCATTCACTGCTTGCTTCTTATATAAACCAACGTAATCCAGCCCCGTAAAGGGGTGCTGTACTTGCTCGCCAAAAATATTTCTGTATTGCTCCTCAGTCAACATATCTGTGTACGGATTTAGACCAGCTTTGTCCATGGCATCTATATCCATTAGCGGGTTTCCCATCTCGTCGGACGGATAATTTAGCAGTAAGTAAACCTTTCGTCCGCTTGTGGCTATACCCCTTAGTACAGGAACGAACCTATTTCGGCTGAGAAGAGGAAACACCACCGCTATGTCTCCTTTAAACTTAGCCTTTATCTCATCGGCAACATCCTGAATAGATGCATAGTTGCCTTGGGCCCGAGCTACCAGCGATTCGGTTATGCCTATTACGTCGCGGTCTTGCAGGCAAAAACCTTCCGCCTGCCCCGACTTAAGGACCGAATCTACAACCACAGCCACTATATCGTCGCCTTCTTGTACTACCGGAGCCCGAATGCCTCTTACGGTGGTGCCGACTGTTCGAGTCATAGTGATATTCCTCCCTCTGGCACCTCGCCCAAATAAATAGCGATTAAACAGACACTTGAATAAGATGCCTACCAAAAGTAGTATATCAAAAAACAGACAAAAAATCTTCCAAACTTAGATCTAGCTTAAAAACTACACCAGAAAAGGCCCCTGCCACCCGGCAGAGGCCTTTTCTTGTTTAACCCTGATCTAGATGCCCCGTTACCCGCTCAGGTTTTCCATCGCGCCCGAACAGATATACCTCTTCATATTCAATATTAGCTGCCGCCAGTTCTGACATTAATTGATCTAGACTAAACCCCTTAAATTTAGCCGCTAACCCGCAACTGGAACTTATTTGGCGTGGTACCGGCATCAACTGAAACCCCTCTATTCGGGACTTGAAGCTACGATCACACTTCAAAGCTTGATGAGTGGAAGGAAAGGTTACCACCAATTCCTGATTGGTTTCACTTGCATTGCTCACCGTACGCCCCTAGCTCCTTGTTATACAAATCAAATAGTCTTCGCCTTGTGTTGTTACCTCCACCTGACATCCAGCTGAACGAGCAAAACGACTCACGTTTTCTCGCGCAGCTATATTATCCACTAACACTTCTATTAACTTCTCATTTGTACCTTCCACTGCCTTCTTAGCCAAAACCACCGGCTCGGGACAAGATAAACCGCGAGCGTCTACCTGATAGGACATGCTTTCTCCCCCTTTATGTTGGCTGTCACTGCTTTCGGGATACATAAATAGCCAATAGCCGCCACTGTAATAATACCCACCAGTACAGCCACTTTGCCATTTATCGTTACCCCAGCGGGCGAAGCGGCTATAGCAAAGTTGTGAGCAAAAGCAGCACCAGTTAGCATACCGAGAAAAGTAACCGCCGCATCAGCATCGCCTTCTCCAGCCAGTATACATTGGCGCAACGGACAACCGCCCAAGAGCACTGAACCTAAGCCAACCAATACCATGCCAAGGAAATTCCAAAGACCGTCACTATGTGCCACTGGCTGGTCAGCAAAACCCAGTTTGAAAGAACCGCCAAACGCCAAGTTAAATACCAAAGCTACTACAAAAATCATAACAAAGCCGCGGAATAAATGGGGATCCCGAATAAGGAATAAATCACGAATCCCACCGGCCATACAAAGACGTGACCGCTGAGCCAAAATCCCCACCGCCACGCCGGCCGCCAAAGCCAATAGCCAAGGGGCATGCATAGAACCCGGTCCCTCAGCACTAAAGAAAATAAATGGCGGTACTGTTACCAAAAGAACCAGCAACACTACTGCAGCTACTGGTAGTATATATCCGCTCACTGCCTCTAGTTTGCTGCTTCTGCCAAGAGAAAAACCGTTTCGCAAAAACTGAAGTCCCACATAGATTCCAACGGCAAAACCGGCCAACCCAACCAAAGCATTTAGGTCGCCACCAGCCAAGCGCAAAACCATCCGCAACGGACATCCGAGAAAAACCAATGCACCTAGCATAACAAAGAAGCCCAAAACAAACCGCACCAGCGGCGACGAACCCCCGCGGGCCTTAAACTCTCCGCTGGCCAGCGCCACGAGAAAAGAACCTAGAATAAAGCCGGGCACCTCGGGCCGTATGTACTGCACTATCTCTGCCCGATGCAATCCCAATGCGCCAGCAATGTCTCGAATAAAGCAAGCCACACAAATACCCATATTAGCCGGATTGCCTGCCTTCATTAACAATACACTAAGGGCACCAACAACAGCACCAGCCACCAAGATAACCCTTTTTTGGTTCATCAAGCATCTCCCTCCCCAGTTTGATAACAACTCATCAAATTCATTATAGGTACCATCAGTCTAAATGACAAATAGTTTTTATTAATGCTGCTAATGGGTTGTATTGCTAAACATAATAGCTTCTTGACAGAATCACTGACAAAGTGGGATACTTAATATGGAAATTTGGGGGGATCCATGATGGAACTGAGGCAGCTTGTCATTTTTTTGACTATATCCGAATGTGGCACATTTTCGGAAGCGGCCAAGCGGTTGTTTTTATCCCAGCCTACCCTTAGTGTACAAACAGCCGCCTTAGAGAAAGAGTTAGGGGTAAAGTTATTCGAACGTCAAGGAAAACACTTGGCCCTGACATCCGCCGGCCAAATACTACGCCGCTACGCCACCGACATGCTGGGACTCAGAGACCGCGCCCTTGAAGAGCTGGCCAAGTACAAGAAAGCCATGTCGGGCACCGTTAAATTGTCATCCAGTACTGTTCCCGCTGATTACATACTACCAAGGCTCATTTCCCAATTTTTGAAGCAACATCCCGAAGTGTATATCGAGCTACTGCGGTCAGATTCCGATGCGGTGTGGGAAAAAGTTTTAGCCTATGAAGTCGACTTTGGCATTGTTGGAACCTGCCGCAACCAACCGTCTGTGGAATGCACGCCGCTTCAAGACGACGAAATAGTCATCATAGCCCCAGCCAGCGGCAAATACATTAAGTGGCCACCAGTGATTGACCTGCCTCTTTTAATTAACCAACCATTAATACTGCGCGAATTAGGTTCCGGCACCCAAAAGACATTTGACGATGCCCTAACTAAACAGGGGCTTTCCCCACAAGCCCTCACTATACGAACTCGTCTCGAAAGTATGGAAGCCGTTAAAACAGCCATCTTATCAGGGTTGGGACTGGGGATTACCTCCCGGTTAGCGGTAAAAAATGAACTCCAAAACGGAACATTGCTTGCCTTTTCCGTTGACAGCCTTGATCTACGCCGCAAATTCTATCTAATTAAACAAAAGCAAAAAGTGTTATCACCGGTAACCGAAGCCTTTGTTCGCTTTATATTAGATAGCTGTAAGGGGGACTAACATGCACCCGAATAAAGTTTTTCTAGATAATGCGGCCACCTCCTATCCGAAGCCGGAAATTGTCCAGCAGGCCATGATGGACTACCTGGCTCATATCGGAGCCAGTCCCGGACGAGGCGGTTATAACCTTAGCCTAGAAGCCGCTCGTATAGTGCTGGACACCAGAGAAATTATTCGTAAGCTTTTTAATGCCCCGTCAGAAGA
>JBMNSQ010000039.1:0-13648 GCA_050945275.1 bacterium
CGAAACGGTAGCTGCTCTTCGCAAGGGTATGCATTTAGTTACCCAAGGGGAAGGAACAGCTGCTTACTACTTTCAAGGATTTCCAGTTGAGGTAGGTGGCAAAACGGGTACGGCTGAGAATTCTCACGGCGCCGATCATGGATGGTTTGTCGCTTTTGCTCCCTATGAAGATCCGGAAATAGCAGTGGCGGTATTGGTGGAACAGGGGGGACATGGTGGTTCGGCGGCGGCTCCAGTGGCCAAGGCTATCCTTGAAGCTTACTTTGGCTTACCTTCCGAGGTTCTCACAACCGAGGAAACAACAGCTACGGGTACGGGAGTGACTACTAATTAGTGCTTTTGTCAAAACATGGTAAATTGCGGGGTATTTACTCCGCAATTTTTTGTTGGGGAAAGCAGGATTTACAAGCTTAGATTTAGAATTAAATGGAATAGGATTGAGTGGGTTATTGAGTGGGTTGCCGAAGTGGGTTAATTGGCACGCACTAAGTAGGCCTGTAGTAGGGAGAGGGTACAAGTATGGGCAAAGAAGAAACGGTCTTCAAGGGCACGCGCGACGGACTACTTATAATACTTCATGAACAAAGCGAGTTTAAGCAGGTAGTGGACGGGCTAAAGGCTAAACTGGAAGCGGCCCGTGGTTTTTTCCAGGGAGCTCAAGTTATTGTTGACCCTGGAAACAGGAAGCTAACCAGTAGGCAAAAGAAAACTTTGTCCAAATTAATTAATAGTCAGGTAGGACTGACGTTAAAAGGGTTTACTACGGACAAAGAAAGCTCAGTAGCTAAAGAGGTACCAGGCAAAGAAGAAACGCATATCAAATCCGAAGAGCAGGATCAGCACTTGTTTCAGAATTCCCTGGGCCAAGCGTCGCCACTACCGGTAACGTTTATCGATCGCAACCTACGTTGTGGGCAGCAAGTGAACTTTACTGGGCACGTAGTAGTGATTGGTGACGTTAATCCTGGAGCTGAGATTGTAGCCCACGGTAACGTAGTTGTAATCGGAGCTTTAAGAGGACTGGTACATGCTGGGGTCGGTGGAGACCAACAGGCCTTTGTTGCAGCTTTTCGTTTAGAACCTAGTCAGCTTAGAATAGCTGGTGTATTCACTCGCGCTCCGGATGAGGATGCTCGCCCCCAAGGCGATAGGCCGGAGATAGCACGACTGCGCGGTGGCAATGTGGTGGTAGAACAAAGCTCTACTTTTCAGACACTATCTTTGGTGCAGCGCGGCTGAGAAAGGGAGGAAGGGCAATGGGAGAAGTAATTGTAGTTACATCAGGCAAGGGCGGTGTGGGAAAGACCACTACTGCAGCAAATTTAGGTACAGCCCTGGCATTAAACGAGCACCGGGTGGTGTTGCTGGACGCAGATATTGGCCTTCGTAATTTGGATGTAGTTATGGGACTAGAAAATAGAATTGTTTATGACCTCGTCGATGTTACGACAGGAGTTTGCCGGTTAAAGCAGGCGCTTATTCGTGATAAACGTTTCAATGAGAACCTATTCCTGTTACCGGCGGCTCAAACAAGGGATAAAACAGCGGTTAATCCCGAACAGATGAAGGCCTTAAACGAGGAGATAAAAACGGAGTTCGATTTTGTGCTGGTAGATTGCCCGGCCGGTATTGAGCAAGGTTTTAAAAATGCTGTTGCCGGTGCTGATCGAGCAATTGTCGTTACAACACCGGAAGTGTCCGCGGTGCGCGACGCCGATCGAATTATCGGCCTATTAGAAGCGTCTGAAATGGGCGAGGTACATCTCTTAATCAATCGTATCCGGCCTAGCATGGTTAGGCGTGGGGACATGATGGACATTGACGATATTATCGATATCTTAGCGGTGGACCTGATCGGAGTAGTGCCAGAGGATGACCGTATTGTGGTAGCTACAAACCGTGGTGAACCCGCGGTTTTAGATAGCACGTCCCGTTCTGGCCAAGCCTTTCGTAACATTGCTCGGCGAATAAATGGAGAGCAGGTTCCGCTTTTGCCCTTAGAGGCTGAAGAAGGGTTCATGGCTCGGGTAAGGCATTTATTGGGCTTCGGTCGCTGAGGGATAAGGAAGGAGGGACTAGTTGTGTTAGATATCATAGGAAAGGTTTTTGGGAGGGATGAGGCTCCCAGTAAGGATATTGCTAAAGAGCGGCTGCGTTTGGTATTGGTGCATGATCGTGCCACGGTATCACCGCAATTTCTAGAGTTGATTAAGGAAGAAGTTATTGGCGTAATCACTGAGTACATGGAGATAGATACTGGTGGGGTAGAGGTTAGTATCCATAGTCTGGAACGTTCGGTTGCGCTTGTGGCCAGTATTCCTATTAAAAAGATGAAACGAGCCGTCAAGGCAGTATAAACGGCTAGACTATGCAGGGAGAAAGACTTATAATAAGAACGAGAACAGCCTTTCTCCCTGGAGGGTATTATGATAGATAAGCGCTTACTAAAGAATTTGGATTATGTAATTATTGCTGTGGTGGTACTACTTACCACCATCAGCTTTTTTGTTATCGCGAGCGCAAGTCCAGAAAACCCGTACTACTTTGTTAAACGACAAGGGATATGGGTATCAGTCGGACTGGTGCTATTTGTGGTGGTGCTATCGATTGACTACCACGACTTGATCCCATATGCTAACCATCTGTATTACCTTAATCTGGCACTCCTTATAGCGGTGCTTATTTTTGGCCGGGAAGCCAAAGGTGCCCAGCGCTGGCTTCGCTTGGGGTTTTTTGAACTGCAGCCGTCCGAGCTAGCTAAGCTTATAATTATTGTCACCTTGGCCGACCTGTTGTCTAAACGAGCTTCATCTTTGCAAACGGGGTCAGTGCGGGATCTATTTCCGGCACTTCTTCACGTGGGAGTACCGATGGCTCTTATTTTAAAGCAGCCGGATTTGGGAACATCAATGGTTTTTATCGGACTGTTAGTGGGGATGCTGTTTGTAGCGGGAATAAAGTGGCAGTACTTGGCCGGATTTTCTGCCCTCGGGGGAGCTCTTGCCCCGTTGTTATTTTATTTACTTGAGGATTATCAGCAAAAAAGAATTCTAGTGGTGTTTAATCCGTATATCGATCCGACCGATAGCGGTTATAATGTTATTCAATCGATGATCGCTATCGGTTCCGGCCGAGTATGGGGGAAAGGGTTGTTCGGCGGCACGCAAAATCGTTTAGGCTTTCTCCCAGAGCAACATACCGATTTTATTTTTTCGGTTATCGGTGAAGAACTAGGGTTTATTGGGGCCGCGGTAATTATAGCGCTGTATTTTATCCTTATTTATCGAGGCATTCGTGTAGCCCTTAAAGCCAGGGATGATTTTGGAGTTTTATTGGCTACTGGGGTGACGGTTATGTTTACTTTTCACATTTTGGTGAACGTGGGTATGACTTTGGGCGTTATGCCGGTCACCGGAATCCCGTTGCCGTTTATGAGTTACGGTGGTAGCTCCTATCTTGTTAACATGATGGCTTTGGGATTACTGCTTAATGTGCATATGCGTCGCCAAAAGATTCTGTTTTGAATGGAGGAGATGGTTTGGGAGAACAGGTGGCTTTGGTGGCCTGCTCCGATTATAGCGAGGATAAGGTGGATAGTGCGGTAAGAGAAGCGGTGGATTATTTAGGTGGCCTGGATAAGTTTGTCCAGCCGGGCCAGCAGGTACTATTAAAAGCAAATTTGCTTACCAAACGGCCGCCGGGGGATGCTGTTACTACTCATCCAGCGCTGGTTAAAGCTGTGGCCAAAGAAGTAATACGGGCAGGAGGCCAGCCGCTTATTTATGATAGTCCTGGGGGGCCATTTACGAAATCTGCGCTTGAGGGTGTCTATGCAAGTTGCGGTATGACACAGGTGGCAACTGAACTTGATGCAAAGCTAAATTGGGATGTTGCTACAGTCAATGTGACAGCTGCCGAGAAAGCACAGGTTCGAAACATTACGCTAAGCCAGGCGATAGCCACTGCTGACGTTATTATCAATTTACCCAAACTAAAAAGTCACGGTCTCACTAGATATACCGGTGCCGTAAAGAATCTGTATGGCTGCATACCTGGTCTCAGCAAGGCCGAATATCACCTGCAATTGCCGACACTTGATCAGTTTGCGAATTTCCTGTTGGATTTAGCGCTTACAGTAAAGCCGACCCTAACAATAATGGACGCAGTAGTGGGGATGGAAGGTGAAGGTCCGTCGGCTGGCACACCTCGGCATTTGGGTTATGTGTTGGCTAGTTCGTCAATGTTTGCCTTAGACGCAGCAGCGGTGAACTTAATCGGGCTTAAGGAAGAAGAAGTGCCTACTACTCGTTTAGCTAAGACGCGAGGCCTGTTTAATAAAGTTGTAGATGAAATAGTAGTCGGACTAAACTTAAGGGAACAAGTAGTTCACGATTTTGAAATACCGCCCCCGGGGGGAACGAGTTTTCGCCTACTAGGTTACCGTCTGCCTCCGCGGGTGCTGAAGTTGGTCGGTGGTTGGTTGGGGGCTAGGCCGGTATTTCAAGCCGACAAGTGTCGTCGTTGTGGCATTTGCGTACGCAGTTGCCCGGCTAAGGCACTAACTTTGAGCGGCAAAAAACCGACTATTAAACTGACCGATTGCATTCGCTGCTTTTGTTGCCAAGAACTGTGCCCTGTGCAGGCCGTGATCATACACCGCCCTTGGCTCAGCAGGCGGCTTATTCGTCACTAAGAGAAGATAGTTGGTATCGTTTTCCTTTACGTTGTGTACTGACATAAACGAACCTACTCCTCGTGATTATTGCCCGGGTAATAAGTCCCGGGCAATTGTTCTGACACGTGGAAGGAAAATGGCTCGATATGGCGAAAAAGAGCACAGAACAGGAGGTAAGTACGATGATCGATTCTAGCGCTTTTGTAGCGCCTGGTGCCCAAATTGTGGGTAAGGTAAGTATTGGTCCGAGCTCCAGCATTTGGTTTGGTAGCATTGTTCGCGCTGATGTGGACAGTATAACCATAGGTCAAGGATGTAACATTCAAGATGGGTCTATTGTTCACGTATCCCATGGATTTCCTGTAGTGCTTGAAGACTTCGTGTCGGTGGGCCATGGTGCTATTTTACATGGCTGTCATATAGAAGAGGGTGCTTTGGTAGGTATTGGGGCTATCGTCTTAGATGGCGCCCGTGTTGGTCGGGAGACGGTGATCGGTGCCGGTAGCTTGGTCCTAGAAAACACGGTGCTACCGCCACGTAGCCTGGTACTGGGGCATCCGGCCCGTGTGATTCGGGAACTTTCCTCGGAAGAGATATTGAAGTTTAGAGAAACTGCGAACCGTTACATGGGATACATTAAACGATACCGAAACCAGGAATGGAAATGAGGGAGTGGGCTTGGACTTTTGGCAAGGTAAAGTAGTGCTGGTTACCGGTGCTTCTCGTGGAATTGGCCTGGCTTTAGTTCGGCAGCTAACTAAGTTTAAGGCTAAGTTGGTACTTGTGGCTCGAAGTGAGGCCAGGCTAAAAGAGGTAGCAGATGAGCTCTCCCAGGTGGGAGGGGATTGCGTCTTTATGGCCGTTGATGTTCGGGATAAGTTAGCCGCAGATCAGGTGGTACGCCGCGCCATAGACAAGTGGGGACGGCTAGATATAGTAATTAATAATGCCGGTGTCGGCCTTCACGGACCGGTAGAGACCTTGGATGGGACGTTGCTACAAGAAGCAACGGCTATAAATGTGATCGGACCACTTAATTTTATGCAGGCAGCGTTGCCATTTTTCAAACAGCAACAGGCAGGCCTTATTATCAATATTGCCTCTTTAGGCGCTATTCAAGTGGCTCCTAATATCGGTGGTTATGCGGCCACCAAAGCAGCACTAGCTAAACTTGGCGAAGCACTACGGATGGAACTTAAAGCAAACGGTATCCATGTATGTACGGTCTATCCAGGGTCTGCCCGAACCGAATTTAGAGATCATGTTTTTGGTCAGGCTTATGACAAAGCTGAACCGCGCTTGTCAAGGGTTGCCCCGGAATTAGTAGCACAACAAATATTGCGTCAGGCTCCTCAAGGAAAACGAGACATTTTTATAACGCTTCAAGACCGTGTTTTTGCTTATTTAACTCGTGTAGTTCCGGCCGGGGTAGAATATATAGTCCAACGGGTTTTTGACCGGAAAAAGCGAATATAATCTTAAAGAAGCAGTTCAACCAAGGGGGGTAAAAGTTGAAGATAGTGCCAGTAGAAGAGCAGGACCTTCCGCAGGTAAAAAGGCTTCTTGAGGAGGCTAATCTTTCTTGTGCTGGGATAGAACAGCATTTTGAACACTTCTTAAAGTTGATACTGGACGGTGATCTGGTGGCCGTGGCTGGTCTGGAAGTATACGATACAACAGGTCTGCTTCGATCGGTGGCTGTGATGCCGGAATATCGTCACTCGGGACTCGGTCGCGGTTTAACCAAAGCAGTAATTAACAAGGCACGTTCATTAGGGCTTACCGATTTATACTTATCCACTGAGACGGCAGCCGATTACTTTTATCGTTTTGGTTTTCGTACTATTGACCGGCAGGAAGTTTGTTCGGCATTGCAGCAATCGGAAGGGCTACGCTCTCTTTGCTGGGAAAGTGCAGTTTTTATGCACATGAAACCATGAGGGCTTCAATTAACTGTAGATAACGGCTCCCAGGGCAGCAGCTATAACTAGGGTTACGATGGGGTCAAGGTGTAATCGGCGGATGGAAAAAAAGGTTGCGACCGCTATCGCCAAGTTAGAAGTAGATTGTATAGATGAAGGTAATATGCCCCAGGTAGCAGCGGCTATCAGCGCTACGATTACGGGTCTAATCCCAGTGAAAGCAGCCTGCACTTGATCGAGCGAGTTGTATTTCAAGAAGAGAAGGGTAAGTGTGAGAACAATTATCAGTGACGGAGTTATTACACCAATGGTTGCGGCAATGGAACCTAAGACCCCGGCCATTTTGTAACCAACGAAAGTAGCGGCATTAATGGCAATGGGCCCCGGTGTTACTTGTGAGATGGCTACCACGTCAATGAATTGGGATAAGGTTAACCAGCCAGTATTCATGACAATTTCTTTTTGAATTATTGGTAGCATGGCGTAACCGCCGCCAAAGCTAAACAGTCCAATCTTCAAAAAGGTCAAATATAGCTTAAGATGAATCACTTGTTATCGCCTCGACTTTCACTGTGACTCTGGCTGTCAGAAGGTACGGTGGCCTTAGATTTATTAGTAGTGTTTAGGGCCAAACCGAAACCAGCGGCAGCTATTATTACTATAACTGGGTGTAGGTTAAATATAGTTAGCAGGACAAGAGCACTTAATGATAAGATAGCTGTTTGCCGTGATCGAATGGTTTTTTTACCTACGTCATAAACAGCAGAGGCCATTAGGGCGATTATAGCAGGACGCATTCCAGTTAAAGCCCCGCGGATGAAGCGGTTGTCTTGCACACTCAAGAAAAAGGTAGCTATAAAAAGTAGTATAAAAAATGAGGGAAGAGTGGCTCCCAGCACAGAGGCTAGAGCACCGGATAAGCCTCTTAATTTGTAACCGGTGATAACAGCTATATTCACGGCAATAGGACCAGGTGAGCTTTGAGCGACAGCGATGGCGTCGATGAACTCTTCATCGCTAAGCCACTTGGACTTTTTCACTAAAGATTTTTGGATCAAAGGTAGCATGGCATAGCCACCGCCGAAGGTAAAGGCGCCAATGGTTAAAAATGACCAAAAAAGACGGCTGGGAGTGGGGGAGGCAGTTGCCATATCAGGTATTAGGGGTGCGGTTCTACCGCGAGAGCAATATTTTTTCATGGATGAACGACCTTTCTTAGCAGTTTCTTTCTCAGGATAACATAACCCTACTTTTTCTGCCAATACTCAATAGGCTAGGTAAAGATAAACGGTGCTATCTTTTTCTAAGGGGGCAGCTTTATGGGGAGAATAAGTTATGGCCTAGTAATTGTCATAGCAACAGTGGTTGCCGCTTTACTTCTTGGTTCGGTGGCGCTGGCGGCTCAAGAAGGTAACACAGCTACTTTAGGGCAACGTTCTTTGGTCCGAGTTCCTGTTGGTAGCAACCGATCCAATATTGTTGTGATGGGGCGTTCGGTCAAAGTAGAGGGTGAAGTAACGAATTCTGTGTTGGTCATATCAGGAGATGTGTATGTGGCTGGCTATATTGGGAAAAGTGTAGTGGTTGTAGGCGGCACGGTTGTTCTTATGCCAACAGCAGTTGTTGAAAAAGATGTGGTAGTTGTCGGCGGTAATCTGCAGGAGGCTGAGGGGGCTCGTGTGGCCGGGAAAAAAATAGTGGCGGGGCTACCTGATATAAGGTGGCCTCGACTTAACCGTCGTACGCCATTTGGGCATGAGCAGGATTTACTTGCACCCTGGTGGACATTTCGCTTGGACACTAGAGCTTTCCAATTTTTACGGCTGATAACTAACCTAATCTTAGGCGGATTGGTGCTTATTTTATTACCTAGCCAGATAGGTCACATGACAGGTGTTCTAGGTTCAAATTGGATCCGCTTTATGTTACTTGGTGCGGTTAGCTACCCAATTACTGTAATTGTTACTATTCTGGTAGGACTTACGATTATTGGTCTTCCGTTGGCGCTTTTGTTAGCGTTAGCTCTGGCTGTTGCTATGTTACTAGGTAAAGTAACGGTAGCAGTATTTATTGGTCATCGCCTCTGGCGTTTATTAGCTTGCGAAGTTAGTCTGACAGTAGCTCTTTTTACTGGGCTCACTATTTTATTTGTTATAAGCCAGATACCGGCGATAAGAGTTATAGAGGGAACATTGGTGGCCTTAATTGGGCTAGGAGCGGTGGTGGATACGCGTTTTGGCAGCGGGAAGCCTTGGCTGCCGCCCCGGGCATCATAGATAGACTATACCTTATGTGGTAATATGTTGCCCCTATAAAAACCAATCCAAGTTCGAGCAAAGACTTAGCAAGCAAAATTTACAGTAAAGGCCCATACAAACTGACAGAACGCCCAAGGGATGTAGGCAGCTCAATCAGGGCTTGCTGTATTATGACTTTTTTCTATACAATGCAACGATGCTGATAGCGGCTAAGAGCACAAGTGCAGCTGTGGCTCGCATAACGATGGCTACAGTAGCGTTAAAGAAAAATTGCTCGGGGAATAGGCGAATCAGGTTATCTGTGGCTGGGTCCAGTTGCCATAGCATGTTGTCAAAGGATAGATAATGAAAATAGGTAAAGGCTTGGTTGAAGTTAGTCTGTACGGCTAAAAGTAAAAGAGCGAACAGAAAAATAGCGCCTGTGCTTCCGGCAGCGATGGCGGAGGCAATTAGCCGCCAACGGTGCTTTTTTTGAGGAAATATTATTAGCACTATACCACTAATAAAAAGCATTGCTGCTAGGTTGCGCACGGTGACGCCTGACCGAAACAGATGGTGCACATCGGCCAGGTGGGCCAGCTCATAATCTTTATAAAGTGGTTGCTTGGGTCCGTGGTCAGTTGGGATAAATACTTGCGGCGAACTGGCACGACCTAAATAATAATCCCATAATGCGCGGCTAAACCGTTGGTAATCGCTGGCGGTGAATCCAGTGTCTTGTTCGATTTTCAAAAGTTTATGCTGCCTTAAGAAAAAGGGTTCGGAAAAAGCAATGCTTTCGACGGCCGTCAAAGTGATTAGCACGGGTAAGGATAGGGCTACCGTCAAAGCAGCTATATAAACGACTGTTTTTCGTATCACTGTTATCCCTCTTTTGCTTCTTGATGTGCAAGCCTAGATTACATAATACCATGAAGTAGCAGACTTAAGTAGAGTTGCTATCGGTTTGACCAGCAGCTAAAATTAAAAACAGAGAGCGCAGTGGTTGTAGTATTTTCAAGGATGAGGTGATGTTATGGAGGAGACAATAAAAAAGAAAAGGTATGTAAACCAGTTACAGGTGGGGGAAAAAGTTCAAGATGTTTTTGTGGCTAGCGATGCTGCCTTAATACCTTTTCGACCTGATAGTGGAAAAAGTGGCAGCTTTATGCGTTTTTCCCTCTCGGACCAGAGCGGTTCTCTACCGGCAATTATGTGGGAAGGCGGTGAATTAGTCTTTCCCCAGCTTAAACAAGGGGTCGTAGTACAAATACAAGGTAATGTGGGCCAATATCGCGGCCAGCTGCAAATTATAGTAGAGCGGCTGGAGCTTGAGCCGGGTGCGGTGGACCCAGCATGTTTTTTACCCCAGACATCTCGGTCACGGTCGGCTATGGAGCAGGAGTTAAGGATAGCACTGAAAAAGGTACAACTTCCGGCGCTACGGTCACTTCTTAGCGATCTATTCGAAGACCGTGCATTTTATCAAGCGTTTACCCAGGCACCGGCGGCTAAGAGAATTCATCATGCTTATTTGGGAGGATTGTTGGAACACACGCTGGAGACAGTCTTTTTTGCCGAGGCCATTTTTGCCCAGTATCCCCAGTACATAAACCGGGATCTGCTACTGACTGGCGCTCTCTTACATGACTGCGGGAAGATTTTAGAATATAACTGGCAAGGCTTGGCCGTTAATTTAACCGATGATGGCAAATTATTTGGGCATCTGGTCTTAGGGGCCAAGCTGGTAGACGAAAGAATTAACAGGTATCCCCAATTTCCTTCGTCCCTAAGACAAGAGCTAATCCACATGATATTGGCCCACCACGGGACCGAAGAATGGGGTTCTCCTCAGCCACCTAAGACTGTAAATGCCTTTGCCCTTCACCAAGCTGATTTTCTTAGTGCTGAGCTTAGCCATTTTCAAAGTGTGCTGCAAAAAGCTGAGGAATCGGATGCCAAGTGGTCGGTCATGGACAGAAAACTCGGCCGCAGCCTTTACCGCGGATTTCTAAATATAAATGAGGCAGCGGCAACTAGGGAAGGAGACAGTTAATTGGAAAAGACCTTGATTTTGATTAAACCCGATGCGATCTCGCGCCGGTTATGTGGAGAGGTACTTAGGCGTTTTGAACGCCAGGGATTGACGATTGAGGGGTTGAAGATGCTTACCTTAAGCCGCAGTTTAGCGAAGGAACATTATGCCCCCCATAGAGAACGCCCTTTTTTTGACGAACTGGTAGATTTTATCACATCGGGACCTTTAGTGGCAGCTATTATTACCGGTAACGATGCTATAGCACGAGTTAGACGTCTTGTCGGAGATACTAAAGAGGCTGCCCCGGGCACTATTCGCGGTGATTTTGCTACATCCATTACCAAAAATGTAGTGCACGCCTCCGATTCTCCCGAAAGTGCTGCCCGGGAAATTTCCCTCTTTTTCTCCTAACTTCGGTTTCCTCACAAACCCTGCTAAACAAAAGCAGGGTTTGTGATTTCATAAGGCCTATTAATAGAGCATACATTGTACCATGACAAATTGTAGTGGTGGGTTTGTAGGGGGACAGATCAATGCAAAGAAAGCAAACAATAGTGTTATGTTCGGTGGTAGTAACAGTGGCCCTGCTGACACCGGTAGCAGTAGCGGCTCCTACAATTTTCGAACCACCTTTATGCAATTGTGATAGGGTCCGTCCACTGTACCTAAGGTCGCCACCAATCACTGGGACCGATGTAACAGAACTGCAGACAGCCTTGGCTCAGCTGGAATTTTATAAAGGCCCAGTCGACGGTATTTACCTTCTTCCTGTGGTTCAGGCGGTTAAAAAGATGCAGACTGCTTTTGGCTTACCAGCTACCGGAAATATGGATGACAGCACCTGGGAGGCTTTAGCCGTTCATGGGACGAGACCGGTAACGTCGACGAAACCGCCGACAGGAATCATTAGTGTTTTAGTTGATATTGATGCTCAAACTCTAGTTGTGTATAGCGATGGCATTCCTTTTAAGCTATATCCGGTGGCTATTGGTAAACCTGAGTCGCCGACGCCGATAGGAGAATGGGTAATCACCGAAAAGATCGCTGGTTGGCATGGTGCTACGGGTGTCCGGTGGATGCGTTTATCTAATCCTTGGGGTAGTTATGGTATTCATGGCACGAATAACCCCGGTTCTATCGGATACAGAGCCAGCGCGGGTTGTATTCGTATGTTTAACCACGACGTGAGCGAACTTTATGACTGGGTTAGTATTGGTACGCTGGTAGTTTTGAAAGGAAGTCGTCGTGCAGCTTTACATCAATCGCAATTTGCTATGGGTGCAGTTGGTCAAGACGTGGTCTATCTTCAATGGCGCCTTAGAGAGCTGGGGTTTGATCTTGGCCGGGCAGATGGCGTTTTTGGTGCGGATACGGCGCAGGCAGTAGCCAACTGGCAAACATATCGGGGACTGGCAGCTACAGGCAAGGTGGATAATGATCTACTGTACTTACTGGGCCTACGCTAAAGGGGGGAGCCGGCCTGAAAACGAATCCAGGGTGGAAAATCGTAGGAATGTTTTTTATTATGGTTTCCTTGGTTGCCGCTTTTTGGGCCGGGCGGCAGATACTCTCAACCAGACAACTTGATTTGAGCACCGAGATTAATCCCCATAAGAAGTACACACTTGTGTTATGGGATTTTGACCGGCCCCTAGGAAGCGATTATAGCTACAAGGAAGAGCTCGATAAGGAAATACGGGAATTTAATAAGGCTTATCCTAATATTGCGGTGAAACTTGAATTGTTTTCGTGGGATGAGAAAGAAGAAGTGGCAGCAACTATTAAGAAGCGGGAAGGGTTGCCCGATGTTTTGGCCACAGGGCCACTTGTGGACTTGTCTTTTGCCCGCGACTTATTTTTGTCGGCGGAGCACTTAACGATAGAGGAGCAGGCAAATTACGTTTCTTTAGCCTGGAATGATGGGATTAAAGATAATGACATTGCTATTTGGCCGCGTTACTTGGCCCCGCAATTGTACTTAGCTAATGAAAAACTTTTGCAGGCCGCCGGGGTGACCGGTCAGCAGCTTAAGAATGAGGGACTAACTTGGGACGCTCTGTTGTCTGTAGGGGACGTATTAAGTCAGCTTCCGAGCCAACCTTTTGTCCTGGTGAGTTTCAACTATCAGGGGTTGTTGGCGGCGGTGGCATCCTTGGGCCAAGTGGATGATATGCCGAACTTGGTAGCCGAGGCGGAGATCGCCGGAGCTATACGATTAAAACAGCTACAAGAAAAAGGGTATTTGCCATCGCCGCTCTCAGAGGAAAGTTACAGTGGCATCCAGGATTTTTTCACCGGCCGAGCAGCGCTACTGGCGCCGGCTGAGCCTTGGCTTTTAAGAACGGTGATCGAAAGAAGTGAGCGTGTACAAAGGGGACTGTTAGAACCTGGTGATGCCACACCGTTTCCGGTTACCCTGGTGGCACCTAAGTTTTTGCCTGATTTGAATTTGCCGGTACGGGTAGAAGGGTTAGTGGTTCAGCGGCGGCGGGCAGCCGACGAAACCAGAGCGGCGGTAGAGCTGGCTCGTCACTTAAGTAAAAGCGGTTCTTTGGCCGCTAAACTAGATTTGCTGCCTGCTTGGCGACCGGCACAAGATGCTTGGTCTAAAGCTTGGTCCTGGGGGAACGAAGCTACGCTGTTGTCGGTCTTGGAGTATCCCTGGGATATGGAGTCCGATTTGCATGACAAATAAACGTATTTTCTGTTATTGCTATAAAAGCACTACTTCAATGTCATCCTGCCTGCCCAGCCTGCCCAGAGCAAAGCGGAGGGA
>JBMNSQ010000040.1:0-13636 GCA_050945275.1 bacterium
AGCCCCCATCTGGGCTAATTCACGAGCTACATCGTTGGTAGAACCCGTCTGAGAAAAATAATGAACTACTTGTCCCAACCGCTTCGTTGTTAGACCAGTCCGAACCTCAGTGGGCAAAAGTTTGTCCGGCCGCTTAATTAACCGGTAGCCGCGCCGGGGCACAGCATCGATGACGTAACCCAATTGGCGGAGCTCCTCAACATACTTCCATACGGCTGTCCGCGATACCCCCAAGCGGCGACTAATGTCTTCACCTGATATGTAATCTGTCGCTTTATCAAGCGCTGTGAGCAATATTTCCGCTTTCAAGCCCATCACCTCGACCCGATTGTAGAACTAAGACTAACCGGTGTCAAGGACTGATCAGAAACACCCTCACCGCGCCAAAAAGCCACCAAAGCAGAAAACATATGCCAAGCCAGCTGTTTCTGGTAAGCCGGGTCGGCCAGCAGCAGTTCTTCTTGTGGATGGGACAAGAAACCAATCTCCACCAACGCTGCCGCTACCGGTGAATTGCGAAGAACATAAAAATCGCCGCTTTGTACTTCCCGATAATTCTCCCCTAAAGGTTCCAGTCTTTTAAGCTCGGCTTGAATACAGCGGGCTAGCCGCTCACTTTCGTGATGATTGTTACAGAAAAATGTTTGAGCGCCATACTCACTTGGTCCAGGAAAGCTGTTACCGTGAATGCTAAGGAACAACGTAGCTCGGCTTTGTTTAACTAAATCCACCCTTAATTGCAAGTCCTCATCGAAGTCCTCGGACAACTCCTTATCATCTTGCCGGGTAAGCAGTACTCTAGCTCCACTTAAAGTCAGGTACTCTTTTAGGTACAAGCAAACAGGAAGCGTGACGTCTTTTTCCGTTACACCATTTGGCCCAGCTGCCCCAGTGTCGATACCACCATGCCCCGGATCTAGCACAACAATCTGCGGTGCCACTAGCGATGCCTGGGCCCACACCCGCTGACGTAGCTGACGCTCGTGCGTATTTAGTGCCGCCAGAATCACGAACGCTACAACCATAGCCGTAAGCCAGCGCAAGGTTATTAATCTATTTTTGCTGGATTCGTGTCTTAACACAGCCCTACCCCCAAGAACTTGGTTTAGTAAAAAGCAATACAAAAAAGCAGCCATAACAACATACTCGCTATAGCTGCACTTTAGACCGAGTCGCAGGATTAACTGAGAAAAATATGAATCCCACGGTTTTTCACCGCAGGGCGTGTTGACGAGTACAATAGACTGCGCAGACCCTCAAATTTTGCCTGCCATTGATTTAGCAGTGGCTAACAACGGCTGGTATGCAGGAAATTGATAAAGGGTCAAGAAATCAACAATAAACCCTGAAAAGAGGGGTGAACATGGAAAAGAGATGGACTCCACTTAAACTTACTGGCCGGGTGCTAGCGGTGCTAATTCTCCTTTGGGTGTCTGCCATAGTGGCTCAATATGTCAATTGGGTTATCGGGCGAACAACTCAATTTCCCCTACTCGGTATTTACTGGGGGCAATGCTTGCCTGAATTTCTTTTGCTAGCTTTGGCTGGATTTGTATTAACCGTACCGGACGACTTTAGGCAAAGACATATACATTGGCCAAAGTTTCTGCTGCTTGGAATTCCTGCCCTGGTTGTGGCCTTATTCTTGCCGTTCTTGTATTTTAGTCCGTTAACTCCATATGTTAGCGCCTATGGAAAATTCATGGTTAGTCTACTGGTTTTAAGCAACTACCGCCTGTTGCTGGGTTTTGGTTTGGGGTGGCTATGGCCCTAAGCTTTGGACACAAAAAACAACCCCAGCTGTTGTGATAACGGCTGAGGTTTTGTTTGTGTACATTATTAACGCTTGGAGAACTGTGGTGCCCGGCGGGCTCCTTTAAGACCATATTTCTTGCGCTCTTTCATACGGGGATCACGGGTAAGGAGTCCTGCCTTTTTGAGATCAGGCCTAAACATTTGGTCTACTTTAAGAAGTGCTCGCGATATACCATGCCGCACAGCTCCTGCCTGACCGGTAATGCCGCCGCCCTCTACTTTGACTAAAACATCGAACTTACCCATATTGCCAGTAACCCTGAGGGGCTGCTCGATTATGGTTTGCAGGCTCCGCAGGGGAAAGTACTCGTCGGCTGGCCGACCATTTACCACAAAACGGCCCCCGCCAGGATATAGCCTCACTCTGGCTACTGCCTTCTTGCGACGCCCGGTGCCGTAGTAATTAACACTTGCCATAAGAATTTTTCCTCCTTTCCCCCAGGATTACTTTATCTCGCCAGGCCAAACCTCGGGCTTTTGGGCCTGGTGAGGGTGATTCATACCACGATATACCTTGAGCTTTTTCGCCATAGCACGGCCTAGCCGATTATGGGGTAGCATGCCTTTTACAGCCATCTCCATCACCAACTGTGGCCGAGTTGCCATAAGATCGGCATACTTGGTACGCCTTAAGCCACCAGGATAACCGCTGTAGCGAATCCACTCTTTTTGTTCAGGTTTGTTACCGGTGAGGATCAGTTTATCGGCATTGATAATAATAACATGATCACCGGTATCCACATGCGGGGTAAATGTAGGTTTGTGCTTACCGCGCAAAATCTGCGCTGCCACCGCTGCCACTCGGCCAAGAGGTTTGTCAGCGGCATCTAGAATATACCATTTGCGCTCTACTTCGGCTGGTTTAGCCACATAACTTTTCACTTTTCTTTCCTCCCACTGGAGAAATCCGCTGAGGCTCCTCCCGCCGGGGCTCGTGGCGGTTAAAGACTCACAGCGAAATTTTAACATAGCCCCAAGGCAGTGTCAAGCCAATGCTGCCGGGCGTTTCTTCACAAACGCACTCACCGCCATAAGCTACTTGCCATAAGATGAGCCCCTGGGGTGGGGCAGTAGGGCCTACCCTGGTCCGGTCGCCGGTTACTAAAATGTCCTGTACTTCCTCCGGAGAAAGAGCTCCGCGCCCCACTTCTACTAAGGTCCCGACAATACTCCGTACCATTTTGTACAGAAAACCTTTAGCTCCTGCTTCCACTACCACCAAATCATGCTGGGCTGTTACTCCAAGGCGTCGCACTGTACGCACTTTGCTTTTTACATCTGATCCGGCAGCACAGAAGGCCGAAAAATCGTGCCGGCCCACTAGTTTGGCCGCTGCCTGTTGCATAGCATTTATCCTAAGCTCCCTTGGCAGATGCCAACTGTAGTTTTTGATAAACGGAGACGGTACCTGACCGAGATAGATCAGGTAACGGTACAGTTTATCGGTTGCACTAAAGCGAGCATGAAAATCAGTCGGCACTTCCTCGGCGTGCCAGACAGCAATAGACCTTGGTAGTACTGAATTTAAAGCCGGTGGTAGCCGATCGGTAGGAATAGAGGCCGTGGTCTTAAAGCTTATTACCTGACCCCTAGCATGGACACCGGCATCAGTGCGGCCAGCTCCCATTACCCTAACCGTCTCACCCAAAACCATACTAAGCGCCTTCTCTAATTCACCTTGTACTGTAGAGGCGTTAGGCTGCACCTGAAATCCTGCATAATCAGTGCCATCGTAGGCTAACGTCAACTTTACTGTACGCACCTAAATCACCTCTAGTGAGCGATGCGATCCACAATAGAAAGTATAAATAACACGGTACTGACAGCAAAAGTCGCCCAATCTTGACTTGCGAATTGAAGCTCCTTTAACCTGGTACGACCTTCACCCCCGCGATAACAGCGTGCTTCCATGGCCGTAGCTAGCTCGTCAGCCCGGCGAAAAGCACTGATAAACAGCGGAACCAGAAGAGGTATCATACCCCGAGCCCGCTTTACTATGTTGCCTGTTTCAAAATCGGCCCCTCGGGCCATTTGGGCCTTCATGATCTTATCTGTTTCTTCTAACAAAGTAGGGATAAAACGAAGAGCTATAGTCATCATCATGGCCAGCTCGTGGGCTGGTACGCCTATTTTTTTAAATGGTCTAAGTAAATGCTCAATGCCGTCGGTTAGGGCGATAGGTGAGCTAGTTAATGTCAATAGAGACGTGGTCAGTACTAAAAGTAGCAAACGCCAACCCATGAAGACACCCAGTCTGATACCTTCGGCCGTAGCCTTAAGCGGTCCGAGCTTCCATACTATCTCTCCGGGTGTAAGAAAAAAGTTCAGCACTAATGTAAACAGAACAATATAAGCCACCGGGCGGATACCACGTAGCACAAAGCGTAGCGGTAAAGCCGACAAAAGCACCAGGGCCATGCTAAAGACGGTAACTGCAACATAACCCATCCAACTTTTAAGAATAAACAAGGCTATAATATAGAGCATGGAGCCAATAATTTTTGTTCGGGGATCTAGTCGGTGAAGCAACGAGTCTCCAGGTACATATTGCCCCAACGTAATATCTTTAAGCATGGGCTCACCCCCTTAAAAAGGCCAGAACCTCGGTCACTGCTTCCTCCACGGTCAAAATATCTGTCCGTACCTCTGGCGACAGTTCGTGCAGGCTGCGCATAAAATCGGTGATCTGAGGAATGCCAAGTCCGGCCCTTTTTAGTTCATCAGCCTGTTGGAACAGGTTCCGGGGCTCATCATCGGCCACCACTTGTCCCCGATACATGATAATCAGGCGGTTTACCAAGCGAGCTACATCCTCCATACTATGCGTCACCAACACCACAGCCATGTTGTACTCTTTTTGTAGATCACTGATTTGCCCTAGAATTTCATCTCGTCCTCTAGGGTCCAAGCCGGCTGTCGGTTCATCTAACACGAGGTAGCTAGGCCGCATGGCCAATACTCCGGCAATAGCCACTCGTCTCATTTCCCCGCCGGAAAGATCGAAGGGGGAACGATCTTTGTACTCCTTCGGCGACAGGCCCACTGTAGTTAGGGCCTCGTCCACCCTGTCGGCAATCTCATCTTCGCTAAGGCCCAGGTTTCTCGGTCCAAAGGCTACGTCCTTAGCTACCGTCTCTTCAAACAACTGGTGCTCCGGATACTGAAACACCAGCCCCACCTTGCGACGGATAAGCCGGCGCATGGACTTCTCCTTGGTATCAACACCATCAACTAACACCCGCCCGTCAGTAGGTAACAAAAGCCCGTTTAGATGTTGGATCAAGGTTGACTTCCCCGAGCCGGTGTGCCCGATCAAACCAACAAATTCGCCTTCGTCAATAGTGATACTTATATCCTTTAGCACGGTAGTAGCAAAAGGGGTGTCCGGCTGATAAGTGAAGTTTACATTTTTGACCTCAATTGACACAGCTCGGCCACCATCCTTTCAACTGTTAAAATGCCAGGGGGGAGATCAATTCCATGCTCTTTTAGCCGCTCGGCCAACTCTGTAACCTGCGGCACATCGAGACCTAAATCCTTTAGCTCTTTAACATGGGAAAATACTTCCTGTGGATTCCCATCTAACACTATCTGGCCGTCGTTCATAACAATAACTCTAGAGGCTAGCACGGCTTCCTCCATGAAGTGGGTTATGTGCACTACCGTAATAGCTTCCTCACGGTGAAGACGCGCCACCGTATCCATAACTTCGCGACGGCCGGAGGGATCAAGCATGGCTGTGGGTTCATCTAATATTAGAACCTCGGGGCGCATAGCTAACACACCAGCAATAGCAATACGCTGCTTTTGCCCACCTGATAATAGATGGGGCGCTGCTTTACGAAATTCGTGCATACCAACAGCCTGGAGAGAATCCTTAACCCGGCAGCGTATTTTTTCTGGTGGTACACCTAAGTTCTCCGGTCCAAAGGCTACATCCTCATCTACGGCCGTTGCTACTATTTGGTTATCCGGGTTTTGAAACACCATACCTGCCGTTTGTCGAATGACCCACAAATGCTCCGGGGCTTTCGTATCCATCCCCTTCACTAATACCCTCCCTTCAGACGGAAGAAGAAGGGCATTTAAGTGTTTAGCCAAGGTGGATTTGCCCGAACCATTATGGCCAATTACAGCCACAAATTCCCCAGAAGAAATAGTCAAGTTAATATCTTTAAGCGCAACTTTTTGTTCGGTACCGCCTCCATCATAAAAATGCGATACCTGTTCTAATCGGAACATTGCTTCCATTATTACCACCTGCTTAAAAAAAGCAGGGATCCTATGCCCAAGAGGCAGATCCCCACCCTCGCTTAAGCTAGCTCCAAGATGGCCATGGGAGCTGCATCACCCTGGCGCGGCCCAAGCTTATAAATCCTTGTGTAACCGCCTGCGCGATCAGCATAGCGTGGTCCCACTTGGTCAAACAGTCTCCTTAAAACCTCTTGATCCGGCACTAGCACTGCTGCTTGCCGGCGGGCGTGAAGATCACCGCGCTTAGCCAATGTTATTAGTCCTTCTGCCAGGCGTTTTAGCTCCTTAGCTTTGGCTTCTGTCGTCTCAATGCGCTCGTATCGAAAAAACGACACCAGCGCATTTCTTAGCATAGCCTGGCGATGCCCTTTTAGGCGTCCTAGCTTGCGGTAGCCCATGGCTGTTACCTCCTTCAAAGGAGGCCCCAGGCTTGGCAGCAGGGATGTGCCTTACTGCCTTATGCCCGAGCCCCGTGTTACTCGTCTTTGGGACGCAAGCTTAGCCCCAGGGAGGCCAGCTTGTTTGTGACTTCCTCCAGAGACTTGCGTCCAAGATTGCGTACTTTCATCATATCTTCTTCAGTTTTTTGCACCAACTGCTCCACCGTATTGATTCCCGCCCGTTTGAGACAATTATAGGAGCGCACGGATAGATCCAACTCTTCAATGGTCATATCCAGCACACTGGCTTCTTCTTCCTCTTCGCGCTCCACCATAATCTCCATATCCTTGCCTGTTTCTGTTAGATCAGTAAACAGCGCTAAGTGTTCGGTTAAAATACGCGCGGCTAAACTCACGGCTTCATCAGGACAGATGGTCCCGTCAGTCCACACCTCAAGCGTCAGCTTGTCGTAGTCGGTTCGCTGCCCTACCCGTGTATCCTCCACCTGGAAGTTCACTTTTCGCACCGGCGAAAAAATAGAGTCTACAGGAATAAGGCCAATTGGATCATCGGGGTTTTTGTTACGATCAGCCGACCGATACCCTCGTCCCTTATCAACAATAATTTCCATGACAAGCTCGGCGTTGTCGTCCAAGGTGGCGATGTGTTGATCCGGATTTAAAATCTCAACATCCGCATCGGTTATTATATCACTGGCCTTAACCTCGGTGCCTGCTTTAGCTTCAAGACGCATCACCTTAGGCCCATCACTGTGCAGCTTTAGGGACAGCTCCTTCAGATTGAGGAGAATTTCCGGTACATCTTCCACCACATTAGGAATGGTAGATAGCTCATGCAAAACACCTTGGATCTTAACCGAGGTTACAGCGGCTCCAGGAATAGACGATAATAGGACACGTCTCAGAGAATTACCTACGGTGGTTCCGTAACCTCGCTCTAGAGGCTCCACCACAAACCGACCGTAAATATCATCATCACTAAGCTCCGCAATTTCAATGCTCGGCTTTTCGATTTCAATCATGAACCTTAACCCTCCTTAAAAATGAATATTCTAGAGCGAGGGCAGACAACCAAGGTTCATTACTTAGAATACAGCTCAACAATGAGGTGTTCCTGCACTGGCACGTCGATCTCCTCGCGTTCAGGAAGTCTAACTACTGTACCCTTTAGTTCGGACGGAACCGACTCTATCCACTCGGGTACAGTGCGAGCGCCGGCTATCTCAGCTAGCTCCTGAAATAGCGGCAGCGAGCGGCTACCTTCTCTTACACTGACAGTCTGGCCGGGGCGTAGCCTAAAAGAAGGAATACTGACTTTACGGCCATTAACCGCAAAATGACCATGCCTAACCAGTTGCCGGGCCTCAGCCCTGGAACGTGCAAATCCTAGCCGGTAAACAACATTATCCAGGCGGGTCTCTAGTAAAACCAGTAAAGTTTCGCCGGTGACTCCTTTGGCGCGACTGGCAATGTCGTAGTAGCGGCTAAACTGCCGTTCCAGTATACCGTAAATTCGCCGTGCTTTCTGCTTCTCGCGTAGCTGAATGCCGTACTCTGATACTTTCTTACGACGCTGACCATGTTGTCCCGGAGCATATCCGCGCCGATCAATGGCGCATTTACCGGTATAGCAACGGTCACCTTTTAAAAACAGCTTCATACCCTCGCGACGGCATAGCCGGCAGACAGCACCTGTATACCTTGCCATTTTACACCTTACACCTCCAATCTTACACCCGACGCCGTTTCGGCGGCCGGCAACCATTATGAGGAATCGGGGTCACGTCTTTGATCAAACTTACCTCTAGACCGGCAGCCTGAAGTGCACGGATAGCAGCCTCACGGCCGGCCCCAGGGCCTTTAACCGTTACTTCGATTTCTCGCATGCCGTGCTCCATGGCAATTTTAGCCGCTTTCTCCGCTGCCATCTGTGCAGCAAAGGGGGTGCTTTTTCTGGACCCCTTAAAGCCTTGACCACCGGAACTAGCCCAACAAATGGCGTTACCGCCTAAGTCGGTAATGGTAATAATAGTATTGTTAAACGTAGAGTGGATGTGGGCCATTCCGCGATCTACGTTCTTTCTTTCCCGACGCCTTACGCGTCCTTGTGGGCGTCTGGCCATAATCGGTATCCCTCCTTACCACTATCTTCTACGGATGCCCACAGTCTTTTTCGGTCCTTTTCTACCGCGAGCATTAGTTCGAGTTCGCTGGCCTCTTACCGGCAAGCTGCGGCGATGACGCAAACCACGGTAAGATCCAATCTCTATCAGGCGCTTAATATTAAGGGCTACTTCTCGTCTTAGATCGCCCTCAACCTTATAATTTTTGTCGATCTCTTCCCTGAGCCGCGATGCCTCTTCTTCTGTTAAGTCTCTCACGCGGGTACTGGGATCAATATTAGTCTTAGCCACAATTTGCTGCGCCGAATTGGCACCGATCCCATAAATATAGGTTAAGGCTACTTCTATTCGCTTATCCCGTGGCAAATCCACCCCGGCAATACGCGCCATAAATTACACCTCCTTAAGGAGCGCCCTACCCTTGGCGCTGCTTATGCTTGGGATTCTCACAAATCACCATTACGCGTCCTTTGCGCTTAATAACTTTACATTTTTCACAGATTGGTTTCACAGAAGGTCGTACTTTCAATTGTTATTCACCCTCCTTGCCCAGGCCCTGGTAGAACCCGGCAGCGTGGCTGTGCGCTCTATTTATATCGGTACGTAATCCTCCCTCGGCTAAGGTCGTACAGCGACAGCTGCATCCGTACACGATCGCCGGGAAGGATGCGAATAAAGTTCATTCTTATTTTACCAGAAACATGAGCCAATACTTGGTGCCCATTTTCCAGTTCAACACGAAACATAGCATTTGGAAGCGGTTCAACGACAATGCCGTCTACTTCCATACTGTCCGTCTTATCTCTGGCCATCAATCGCCCTCCTTCCGCGACAGATCATTGCAGAGTCTATTTAGCGCTGTCCGAATAAGCTCGTCAGTAACGTGTCCACCGTTTGACAGCTGTTGGTTTACATCAAGCGCTACACGGCCAATGGGCTTTATGTGGGCTACGTTTTTGGCCTTTGGTTTTTTCACCGGACGATAGTGCCCATCCACCACTTGTACCCGTCGGTCACCCTGGTGGCCTACCACTAAATAATAACGACCACGGTCCCGGCCGGCCTGGGAGCAAATAAGCTGACCTAATCTAATATCCTTTAGCATAATGCTCCCTCCTTAGATTCGGGTAAGAATCTCAGGCCCGTCAGCGGTAATGACCACGGTGTGTTCAAAATGAGCCGATAAACTACCATCTGCCGTAACAACTGTCCAACCGTCCGGTAGCGACCGCACCTCGTGGGAACCTAAGTTCACCATTGGCTCGATGGCGAGCGCCATGCCCTCCATTAGGCGTGGTCCTCGCCCAGGTGGGCCAAAGTTGGGTACGAGCGGGTCTTCGTGCATTCGAGCCCCGATACCATGACCCACATAATCCCTAACCACAGCGCAACCTCCGCTCTTAGCGTGGTTCTCTACTGCATGACCGATATCAGTCAAGCGTCCACCAACCACTGCTTGAGCAATTCCTTTATACAGCGCCTCTTCCGTCACGTGAAGGAGATGCATAGCTTCGTCACTCACTTCTCCCACCGCCGCCGTAAAGGCACTATCCCCCACATACCCGTCATAAGTGACGCCAACATCGATACTAATAATATCCCCAGTTTTTACCTCTCTTAATCCCGGGATACCGTGAACCACCTCGTTATTGATGGAAGTACAGATACTGGCAGGAAAACCCTGGTACCCTTTGAAGGACGGTATGCCACCACGGCTAGTGATGAAGTCCTCGGCCAAGGCATCGAGTTCACCGGTGGTGATACCCGGTCGGATAGCTTTTTTTAGCTCAGCTACTGCTAAGGCTGTCAGCCGTCCCGCTCTTCGCATGCACTCGATCTGACTCGGCGATTTGAGGATGATCATCGTTTACCCGCTCCTAAAATATCTAAGATACGACCAAAAATATCATACAAGCTGCCGTTCCCATCAATCCGTCGCAGCACTCCTAGCGTCTCATAAAAAGTGAGCACGGGCTCCGTTTGCCGCCGGTAGATCTGAAGCCTATTTCGAATTACCTCTTCGGTATCGTCCGGCCGCTGGATAAGCTGACTTTGACAAACGTCACATTTACCCTCTAGCTTGGGTGGCCGGCCGGTTAGATGAAACGATGCTCCGCAGTTAGGACAGATCCTGCGCCCAGTAAGGCGTGCAATTAGCACCGCTTCGTCTACTTCTAGATATAGCGCCGCCGTTAACGTCTGTCGTCCCCACTCACTTAGTAAGTTATCTAACCTTTCGGCTTGATTCTTGTTGCGTGGAAAGCCATCTAAAATAAACCCTCGGGCAACGTCTGGAGACTGCAACTTTTCTCTTACCAATTCCATTACCAATTCATCCGGAACAAGCTCCCCCCGAGACATGTAAGCATTAGCCTCATCTCCCAGCCGAGTACCATCTGCTATTGCCCGGCGTAGTAGATCGCCTGTGGCAACTCGTACCAGGGAAAACCGTTCCTCTAACAACTGTCCCTGGGTACCCTTGCCTGCTCCAGGTGCACCGAGCAGCACAAGTTGCATATCCTCTCCCCCTTAGGCTGGCCGCTCCTTATCCCCTATTACTTTTTCAAAAATCCTTCGTAGTGCCGCATGAGCATGTGCGCTTCTATCTGTTTCATTGTCTCTAGCGCCACACCCACCACTATGAGCACCCCGGTACCGCCAAAGGATAGGCCCTCTACTCCGGTAAGCCTACCCATAAACATAGGCAAAACTGCAACTAGGGCGATGAATAAAGCTCCTACCACTGTGATGCGGTAAAGTACCCGGCTAATATAGTCTGAAGTCGGACGGCCCGGACGGATACCAGGAATGAATCCACCATGCTTCTGCATGTTCTTAGAGACTTCCACCGGATTAAACGTGATGGCCGTATAAAAGAAAGTGAAAAATACGGCTAAGCTAAAATATAATACGGTATAAAGCGGTGCACCAACCTGAAGTACTCTAGCCACGGCCTGTGCCCACGGATGACGCACAAACTGAGCCACCGTGCCTGGGAAAAGAAGTACTGAGCTGGCGAAAATAATGGGAATTACACCGGCTTGGTTTACCTTTAGCGGTATATGAGTGCTTTGGCCGCCATAAACACGTCGCCCCACTACCCGCTTAGCATATTGCACGCTAATACGGCGTTCGCCTTCTTGGACATAAATTACAGCTACTACTATTGCCAAGGATACCATCAAAAGCAGGACAACGTTAATGACGCCGATAGCACCTACTTTAAGATAACTAACTATCTGTCCCAGTCCCACCGGCAACCGTGACACAATACCGGCAAAGATAATAAGAGAAATACCGTTGCCAATACCCTTATCGGTAATCTCCTCGCCTAGCCACATAAGAAAAGCCGTACCGGTCGCTAGTGCTAATACTATCACGGTGTATGTGGTCCAATTCGGGGTAATAACAGCGCTCCTCATCCAAGCTACCATACCGATCGCTTGGATAAGAGCCAAGATAACAGTACCATACCGCGTGTACTGCGCCAGTTTCTTGCGACCTTCTTCGCCTTCTTTAGCCAGCTCTTCCCATCTAGGAATAACAATGGTTAGAAGTTGAGTTACGATGGATGCTGTAATGTATGGCGTTACACTCAGGGCGAATAGAGACACCCGTTTTAAGGCGCCGCCGGAGAATAAGTCCAAGAAACCCAGCAAATTGCCCTGGTCAAAAACATCCTGCAGTACCCGCGGGTCAATGCCGGGAACCGGTACATGGCTTCCGATCCTGAACACCAAGAACATAAGGAAAGTAAAGGTAATCCGCCGCCTGAGGTCGGGTATCTTCCAGGCATTCCTGAGTGCTTCTAGCACCTAGATCACCTCAGCCTTTCCACCAGCCGCAGCAATTTTCTCAGATGCGGCCTTGCTGAAAGCGTGAGCGCGTATAACAAGAGGTTTGGTCAAATCTCCGTAAGCCAAAACCTTAACCCTGCCATTTAAGTTCTTTATAATTCCTGCCTTAAGGAGACTCTCCGGTGTAACCTCTGTATCAGCGTTAAAACGCTCTTGCAACGTACTTAGGTTAACTACCTGATATTCTACACGGAACGGATTATAAAAACCACGCTTAGGAAGGCGCAAATGCAGTGGCTTCTGGCCACCCTCAAAACCAGGCGCCTTTGTCCCGCCAGAACGAGCCTTTTGTCCTTTGTGGCCTCGCCCAGACGTCTTTCCTAATCCCGAACCGATGCCGCGCCCTACACGCCTCCTGTCACGTTTAGAACCTGGTGCGGGGGACAGTGTAGACAAATCCATGGCTGCACCTCCTCGCCTACACGTTTTCTGTTTGAATTAAATGCTGAACCTTGTTAATCATTCCCTGTATGGCCGGTGTTAGCTCATGGACCACACTCTGGTGGAGCCGGCGTAAACCGAGAGCCTTTACCGTCGCCCGTTGATCGGCCGGACGGCCGATAGGACTTCGCACCAGGGAAATCTTGACCTTGGCCATCTTACTACCTCCTTAGCCGATAAGCTCCTCCATTGAAAGGCCCCGCATCCGGGCAACTTCGTGGGGAGACTTGAGCGCTAATAAACCTTGCATGGTAGCCCGGGCCACATTATTAGGATTATTGGAACCGAGCGATTTGGTAAGAACGTCTTTTACTCCGGCTAACTCAAGAATCGCTCGCACAGCGCCACCAGCAATAACTCCTGTACCTGGGACAGCAGGCTTTAATAGCACTCGACCAGCACCGAATCGACCAATAATCTCGTGGGGCAGACTGGTTCCCTGTAGCGGTACCGTAATTAGATTCTTCTTGGCGTCTTCAACGCCTTTTCTGATAGCCTCCGGCACTTCCGCTGCTTTACCGAGGCCTACGCCCACCTTGCCTTTGCCGTTACCGACTACGACCAGGGCGCTAAAGTTAAACCGCCGACCACCCTTAACAACTTTAGCCACTCGATTAATGGCTACCACTTTTTCCTGAAATTCGCTCGGGGCAGCCTCTTCCCGGCGTTCTCGCCTACGTCTCGGTTGCTCACGTCTTTGCAAGTTTTATTTCCCTCCTTTGCCCTAGAATTCTAGCCCTGCACT
>JBMNSQ010000041.1:0-13618 GCA_050945275.1 bacterium
TCGTCCCTCCACATCCACATGAGCCAAGAACCGGTTCGGACGAACAATAAGATGCCCTTTTTTAAGCGAAGGTAAGGTAATACTTATTGAAGTCATTCATCACACCTACTTTTTATGAAATAAGCTTTGTTTCTTTTATATAGAATATCAAACAAAAAGCAAACCCAAAAGACAAGGCTACACCAAGTAAAGCCGCCCTCCCTGACGTGCTCCCTGTCAAGTTGACAAGTGAAATAACAAAAACAACTGCTCCTTAGGATGAATTTCTAGGGAGCTTTTTAGTAAGTGTAGGAGACTAGCACTAAATGCATTGCTAGTATTTTACGCAACGCCTTGGGATACTAAGGCTCTCCCTGTCAGAACCCTGAGCAATATCACGTAGTTAAGTCCCTTGACCCCTGTGCTACAATTTGTGCGTGGAGGGGCGATAAGGTTTTGTCCTCGCTCTCCCGGCCATCGCTCCTCGCACCCTGTTAAAGCACAGGGAGTCAAGGGTGTGCACTAACACCGATTGCCAAGCGCTTATGCACACATTCGGTATTCTAGCGGAGTCAAGCCAGAGAACTTTCTTTGTGGTCTTTCTTCGTTGTAGAAACGTATATAGTCACTTATTTCAGTAACTAGTTCTTCGTAGCTCTCGTAGTATTTTCTAAGGTTATATCGCTCTGCTTTGAGCTTACCCCAAAAGCCTTCCATCGGACCGTTATCAATACAACGACTCACTCTGGACATGCTCTGTGTCATACCATGTGCCTTAAGGATTCTGACAAAACCGTAGGAGGTATACTGAAAACCACGATCACTGTGGATGAGTGGCCGGGCTCCGGGATTCGCTTGCAGAGCTGCTTGCAGTGTACTAAAAACGAGCGCATTGTTATTGCTCTTACCAATGACATAGGCAACAATGCTGTTGTCGTGAAGATCGAGAATGGCACTCAGATATGTTTTCTGGCCGTCGCCGTACTTAAACTCAGTTACATCTGTAAGCCATTTCTGGTTCTTCTTTTCGGCTCTAAACTCTCTGTTCATAGGTTTTCAGCAACATGTTGAGGTGTAGATTTTACATACTTTTTGCGTTTTTTGCGAGTGACCGACTTTAACCCCATGAGCCGCATCAATCGGTAAATGCGTTTATGGTTGTAATTTGCTCGGAGTTTGCGGTTCACAGCTAGCTGCATCATGCGGTAACCATAGATGCCGTCAACTTCTACATAAATACTGGCAATCGTATCTACGATCACTTGGTTTGTACGTTCTCTTTCGCTTGGATCTTTCTTCAAGTACTTGTAGTGGGCTTGGCGGCTAATGTTGGCAATCTTGCACAGCTCAGAGATAGAATGGCCTTTGCTGTGCAATTCTTGGATTGCTTGGTGGAGTAGAAAGCTTGGAACTCGGCCTAGCGATACCTCTTCTCGAGTTCCTCTAACTTTTTTAGGAATTCGTTCTCCAATTCCAGCCTATAATTTGCTTTCTGCAGCTTGCGTACTTCAATCTTAAGTCGATCAATCTCTGTCAACTCGGTTTCTTCCTTGGCTTTACCCCGACGATCAACCAGCGCCTTTTCTCCGCCGTCGTTATATTTACGAATCCAAGAATAAACCTGCTGGTAACTCACTTGGTATCGTTCCGCGGTTGCTTGGTAGTTATTGTCAAGGGATATACAGTATTGGACAATTTCCAGACGTTCTTCATATGTGGTTTTCCGACTTTTGCTCATGGCTCTGGATTTACCTCCCGGAGAAGTTTTAAGTGTTTCTCCTTGAGTATACTTTAAAATCCAGTTCTGCAGTTGAATTCTGTTTCTGATCCCATACTTGCGGCATATGTCGTCTTGAGATCCTTCCCCTGCTAAGTACGACTCTACCGTCTTAATTTTGAGCTTGGTCGGATAACGCATATTGCTGGGCTGTTTAGTTAAGGCCTCAATGCCATGAGCTTCTAGCTTTATGCGCCAGCGGCGAATTGTGCTTTTGGTAACATTAAATTTGGTCACTGCATCTTTAACTCTATGACCCTCGTCAATCCATGCAAGTATCCGCAATTTCTCTTCTAAAGTAAATTTGTACTTGGACAAAAAACTCCCCCTTCGGTCTTCAGACGACTTTATTTTTTCGTCTGTCAACTTTAAGGGGAGCATATCACTAGGCTCAACACCTATGATGTTGGCAACGAACAAAGCAATACGCGGCAAAGAAGATGTAGTTTATGTTGTAAGAACCTACATGTCCCGATGGCGCATTGAAGAATATTTTCGTTTTAAAAAACAACAGTTCGGCTTTGAGAACTTTCGAGTTCGGGGCTTAGTATCAATTAATAACCTAAATCAGCTTCTTACGTACGCTATCGGTTTGTTGGGACTGCTAGCTGATAAACTCGGAACTAACCAGTTACCGCGTCGGCTTATTTATAATGCTAGGGCCCTACGAAAGGATGTCCAGTTTTATTATTATCAGATTGCGGAAGGCATTTTATTAACTTTGGCACACGCAAAAACGGGAGTGCAAGGGTGGTTCAAGGTGAGGCACAGCGGCCCTCGACAGTTAGAACTTAAGCTTGCCGGCTAAAGGAAAAATTAAGTCGAGGTAATATTAAATTATAAAAGGGGCCTAGAAAAGGCTCCTTTTAAGGGACGCTAAATATGGGGTTTTATTAATTTTGCAGGGTGTCTTTTAAGCAATGCTTTCACAAATCCCATTAGCCCTTTTTTCGCTGGGTTTTTTACGTTCTGCGGAAACTCAAGAGGTGTCTCTCCGCTTTGCTCTGGGCAGGCTGGGCAGGGAAGAAGGGTTTTCATGATAATGGCGTGCCTGTTAATATATCAGTCGTCAAAGAGAGGGGTGGACAGGTACCGTTCGCCGCTATCAGGGAAAATTACAACTATCTGTTTATCTTGGTTTTCTGGCCGGTGAGCCAACTGAATTGCAGCCCAGGCGGCAGCACCGGCTGAGATCCCTGCCAAGATCCCCTCTTTCTTCGCCAGCTTACGGCAGGTGTTAAAGGCAGCTTCATCAGGTACGCGGATGACCTCATCAATAATTTGACGATTTACAACTTTGGGTACAAAGCCAGCGCCGATACCTTGAATTTGATGCCGACCGGGTGCGTCGCCGGACAGAAGCGCTGACGAGGCCGGTTCCACGGCTACTGCCCTTATAGTCGGTTTTTTTGCCTTTAGCGTCTCGGCGATGCCGGTAAGGGTACCACCGGTACCCACTCCGGCAACAATGATGTCCACTTGGCCGTCGGTGTCGCGCCAGATTTCTTCGGCCGTAGCACTACGATGGGCAGCTGGGTTAGCTGGGTTTTCGAATTGCTGGGGCATAAAGTAATGAGGGTTTTTAGCCGTCAGTTTCTGAGCGTGAGCCACGGCTCCTTTCATACCTTCTTCTCCCGGTGTCAGCATAAGTTTAGCTCCTAGAGCTTTCAAAATAAGCTGACGTTCGCGGCTCATAGTCTCAGGCATAACTAATATGCAGTCCAGGTCATAAGCTGCGCAAACAAAAGCTAAGCCAATACCTGTATTGCCGCTGGTGGGCTCAATAACTACGGAATCTGGTTGCAAGCGTCCGCTTAGAGCGGCATCTTTTAGCATGTTCAGGGCAATACGGTCTTTGATACTTCCCAAGGGGTTAAAGAACTCGAGTTTTGCTACCACCTCGGAACCATCTTCAGGAACTATGCTATTCAGGCGCACCAGGGGCGTGTTACCTATAAGCTGAGTAATATTATCAGCAATCTTCATTATAAATAGTCTCCTTCTTTTCCTGTTATGTTAAACATATATTCAGGTTCAGTTTTGCGCTGGGCTTCCCAATTGCTTTCGCCCATAAAAGAGGGGGAGAGACTTAGCTCTGACTCCCAGGCGGCTACACGTCGCTCAAGAAAAGCAAGCCGCTGGGCTAGATGTGTCCACGGTTCGCCCTCAGCCAAAACTCGGGGGCGAACTATTCGGGCTTGGGGCCCGACCATGGTCGCTCTAGGGGGCACTGATGTTATAACCACAGCCCCAGCCCCGATCTTGGCTCCATCGCCAATATTGATGGCACCTAGAAGTTTAGCGCCTGCGCCGATAAACACATCATTTCCTACCGTTGGGTGGCGTTTTCCTTTTTCTTTTCCAGTGCCGCCCAGAGTTACGCCATGATAAATGGTTACATTATCGCCAATTTCAGCTGTTTCTCCAATTACGATGCCGATGCCGTGGTCTATAAATAGGTTTTGGCCGATCTGAGCTCCGGGATGAATCTCAATCCCTGTCAGGTGTCGATTAAGCCCAGATAAAAAGCGCGCGGCCAATCTAAGCCGACGTTTATATAACCAGTGTGCCAGCCGGTGAAGAAAAACGGCATGAACGCCTGGGTAGCAGATAAGCACTTCTAACAGGCTAGGCCTAGCCGGATCTTGTGCCGAAATGGCCCGTGCCAGCGAAATGAGTTCGGACAACATAAAATATCACCTCTTGATAAAGTTCGCTGGTAAGACAGACAACAACCACATTCTTCTTCAGCTACTATGCCCGGACATCGCTTAGGGGCCATTTGGTTCACCTCCTCAAAATAAAAAACCCGCCTCCATAATACAGAGGCGAGGTTCTCTCGCGGTTCCACTCTGCTTAGGCAAGTGCCCACTTAGCATGGGAATAGTATTCCCTATGGCTTTAACGGGCCTTCCCGGCGAAAACTACTAATTTCACATCCGCGGCTCAGGGGCGCACTTCGGCTCGGTTACCTGAGGGTTGCTTACAGCCGGCGACAACCCGTCTCTGGCAGGTAGCTTAAGCTTACTCTTCCCCATCTTAGCCTTTAGTTTATATTTAGTCTGATTATAGCACCAAGAATGGCGGTCGTCAAATTTTCTGCTGACCTTGGTAGGAGGCATTCAGGGCCTTTTTCATGAGATCTAACTTCTCATCTTGTCCCGGAAAATCCTTCTATGCTGCTTTGCCTACCTAAATATTATACTCTCGGTTATCTCCAAGGTGAACAGGGGGCTGGCCAATGAGGTATTATCTAGAAACCTTGGCAACGGCTAACCAAGGCCAGGGTCTAAACTCACTACCGGGAGAATACCTTCTTATGTAAGGTATGCAATCGGTAGCGAGGTGACGCTAGTGCGTTGGCATATGTTTCTTAGGCGATGGCGGCGGGGCGCGCCGCTGGTAAAAGGTGTTTTTCTCATTGTTGCTGGTTTTATAGTGGTAAGTATAGGCGCAGCTGGTCTGCCCAAATTTAGCCTGCCACCGGTGGCTGTCCCTGCTTTAGCTGGCGGGGGTATTGTTTCTGGACAAGGACTAATAAAACAGGTACTAGGTGCTTACCAGGTGGATTTCATTCGCGTGCTCGATCAAGGATTGCCTTTAGCCTGCCTAAGACAGGATCAAATGAATGGGAAAAGGACTGCAATTTTTGTTTTCCCATGGCTTAGCGGGAGTGGACCCAGAAACTTACAGCTAAGTCTGGAACCGTTAGAGTTGGTTCAGAGCGAATTGGCATGGTTCGAGCTGGCAGCTCGCGGCAGCCGCCGGTCTAAGGAGGAAAAAAACACCAATGAACCACTACCACTAGTTGAACACGAACCGCTGCCCACCACATCACCGGTGCAAGAACCTCCTCAGCCAGTACAACAGGTAGATGGTCCGCCGCGGATAGCTATCTACCATACTCATACATCAGAAGACTATGTACCCACTGCCGGTGCTAGCCATACCTACGGTAAGGAAGCAGGGATCGTGGCGGTGGGGCGTGAACTAAGAAAGACACTAGAAGAGCGGCATGGTATTTGCTGCTTGCACAATACAACTGTTCATGACGCACCTGTTTATCGTGAAGCTTATCTGCGCTCTGGAGAGACAGTGGCTAAGCTACTTCAAGATAACTCCGAGCTAGAAGTTGTTCTTGATATCCACCGAGATGCTCCCACCAAGGATGCTGCTAAATCACGGGCTATGACCACTACCACTATTGATGACCAGTTAGTAGCTCGCGTTTATATTGTGGTGGGTACCGATCGGCTAGGTTTAGCCCACCCTAATTGGAAAAAGAATCATGAGTTTGCTCTTTCATTGCAACAACAGTTGGAAGCCTTATACCCTGGGTTATCCCGGGGCATCAAGATCGATACGGCTCGCTTTAATCAACAGTTACATTCCCGCCTAATCCTAATTGAGATCGGTGGTGAACATAACTCATTAGACGAAGCTAAGCGCACGGTTCCTCTGTTGGCCGATGCGTTGGCAGCCTGGTTCAGGAATCAGGACTGAGACCAGCTACCGGTTGCCGCCACTTGAGCGAGATGATATAATTTTCGGTAGCAACCCCAGAGGAAGGCGGGAACCAATGACGAGTACAGCCCATATCCGCAATTTTTGCATCATAGCCCATATTGACCACGGTAAGTCCACCCTAGCTGATAGAATGTTAGAGCTAACGGGAGCTTTTTCGGCTCGAGAAATGCAAGAACAAGTGCTCGATCAGATGGACTTAGAGCGTGAACGTGGCATTACAATCAAACTTACTCCTGTCCGTATGACGTATCGGGCGGAGGATGGGCAGGAGTATCAATATAATTTAATTGATACGCCGGGCCATGTAGACTTTAGCTATGAGGTTTCGCGCAGCCTAGCTGCTTGCGAAGGGGCGTTGTTGGTGGTAGATGCCACCCAAGGAATCGAGGCCCAGACCTTAGCTAATGCCTACTTGGCGCTAGAACATGATCTAACCATTATCCCAGTTATTAATAAAATTGATTTACCGTCGGCTAACCCTGATATGGTTAAGAAAGAAATCGAAGAGGTATTGGGGCTGGATGCTGATTCAGCCTTAATTTGTAGCGCCAAGACCGGCGAGGGAGTGGACGCCATACTGCAGGCCATAGCTAAGCAAATTCCTCCACCGCAAGGAGAAGAAAAGGATCCCTTGGCAGCCCTTATCTTTGATTCTAAGTTCGATCCCTACCGTGGAGTTATCACTTATATTCGTGTCATGCAGGGCACCATTGGGCCAGGCCAAAACATTCGTCTATTGGCTACTGGTAAAGAGTATGAAGTGGATGAAGTAGGAGTTTTTGGTCGTGCTTTTGTCCCGGTTCAAGAGCTTAAGCCAGGTGAAGTAGGATATTTAAGCGCTAGCATAAAGAATATCCAGGATGCTGAGGTCGGTGACACTATTACCGATGTTAATCGGCCGATAAAAGAGCCACTTCCTGGCTACCGTCACCTACAGCCCATGGTGTACTGTGGTTTGTATCCCCAGGAAGCCAGTGATTACAATCTTTTGCGCGAATCTCTGGAAAAACTGAAGCTAAACGATGCTGCTTTAATATACGAGTTGGAGACTTCGGCGGCCCTAGGGTTCGGCTTCCGCTGCGGTTTCTTAGGACTATTGCACATGGAAATTGTTCAGGAACGGTTGGAACGAGAGTTTAATGTGCATATTATTGCTACTGCGCCCAACGTGGTATATGAAGTTACTAAAACTGACGGTGAAATTCTGCAAGTGGATAGCCCGGCCAAATTACCGCCACTTGCCGAAATCGAAAGTTTAGCCGAACCGTTTGTACGCGCTACTATTATCGTCCCCAGTGACTTTATTGGAGCGGTGATGGAGTTGGCCCAAGAAAAACGAGGCAGTTATCATAACATGGAATACCTGGACGAGACGCGGGTCCTTATCACGTATGATTTTCCCTTGTCTGAGATTATCTTTGATTTCTTCGACCAACTTAAATCCCGAACCAGGGGCTATGCTTCCCTTGATTATGATTACCTCGGTCATCGCGCTAGCAATCTAGTAAAGCTAGACATTCTGATAAACGGCGAGCCAGTGGACGCCCTATCAGTGATTGTCCATAACGAGCACGCTCAGCAGCAAGGGCGCAAGCTGGTAGAAAGACTACGAAGCCTCATTCCTCGGCAGTTGTTTGACGTACCCATTCAGGCGGCTATCGGTAGTCATATTTTAGCTCGCGAGACGGTCAAAGCGCTACGTAAGGATGTTTTGGCCAAGTGCTACGGGGGCGACATTACCCGTAAACGAAAACTGCTGGAGAAACAAAAAGAAGGCAAGAAACGAATGAAGCAAGTTGGAAACGTAGAAATACCTCAAGAGGCCTTTATGGCTGTATTGAAGGTGAAATAATGTCTAGGGGTCTGGCTTTATATATTCATATCCCTTTTTGTGTGCGCAAGTGTTATTACTGCGATTTTGTATCTCGGCCTTATAGTTCAGCTATGGCTGATGTTTATATCAGCGCTCTAGAGAAAGAAGCCGAGTATTTTATCACCTCCTGGCCCCAGAGTCAGGGGGTGTCTTCAGTTTATATTGGTGGCGGCACACCGACGGTATTATCACCTCATGAGCTGGAGCGCGTGCTCCAAGTAGCAGCAGCTTTTCCTCAGACAGCAGCCATAGAATGGACAGTGGAAGCCAATCCCGGAACGCTAACAAAAGCCAAGCTCGCCCTTCTTAAGGCCGCCGGTGTTAATCGTTTAAGCCTAGGGGTACAAAGTTTTGATGATACTGTTCTTAGCTTTTTGGGCCGTGTTCATAGTGCAGCCGAAGCCAAAATCGCGTGGGACTTGGCACGCTGTGCTGGGTTTGACAATTTGAGCCTGGATCTTATGTATGCTATTCCCGGACAAGGTCTAGACGTATGGCGCCAAACTCTGCAAGAAGCTATCTCTTTGGCTCCTGATCATATATCTGCTTATAGCTTGATGATTGAAGAAGGTACCGAATTTGCCAAGCGCGGGCTTAAGCCCTGTTCGGAAGAGCTCGATTTGGCCGAGTATCAGGAGGCACAAGTTATGCTCGAGCAGGCTGGCCTATACCAATACGAAATTTCTAATTTTGCTAGACATGGTTATAGCTGCCGTCACAACTTAGTATATTGGCACAACGAATCCTATCTTGGCTTAGGGCTAGCTGCTACTTCATATCTTGAGGGAGAAAGGCGTAACAATGTACAAGATATGACGTCATATGTTACTACTCTTTGGAATGGTCATTTGCCTATCGCTGAGCGCGAGGAAGCCACGCCGGAACTAGACCAGGCCGAAACAGTGATGTTGGCTCTTCGTTTAAAAGAGGGTTTGCCTCGCGAGCGCTTTTATCGTCGCTTCGGCCAAGATGTATATACCGCTTATTCCGAAGCCATTGACCGTCTTGCAGCTGCAGGCTTGGTAACCTTGAACGAACAGCGGTTGACTCTTACTACCAAAGGACTGCTGCTATATAACCAGGTGGCTTTGGCATTTTTGCCGCCTCGTTAGCAGCTTTAATGCTACAGCGGTTTATAGTCGAGTTATCTATCGCGCAACTGTTCTTGACAAGGTCCTATATTGGTGTTATCGTGAAAGGGATAGTTAGCACTCTCTTGAAGAGAGTGCTAACTGAAGATATTCTGGGGGGTGGGGATGGTGCTCAGCGACCGTAAACGTCAAGTGCTTAAAGCCGTGGTGTCAGAGTATGTTAGCACCGCCGAACCTGTGGGATCGCGCACGCTCGTCCGCCGCCATAAACTTGGTGTAAGTACAGCTACCATCAGAAATGAGATGGCTGACTTAGAAGAGATGGGTTTTCTCGAACAGCCACATGTATCGGCTGGTCGGATACCGTCGGACCAGGGATATCGGTTTTACGTTGATAACCTGATGTCCCAAGACGAGCTTACTAGTTCCGAACGTGAATTACTAAACCAATTAGTCAAAACAAAAGTTCAAGAAGTAGATACTGTGCTGGCATCAGCTTCTCGAATGCTATCACAGATATCCAACTATGTTGGCTTAGTTACTAGTCCCCGTCTGATAAGTGATCGCTTGTCGGCGGTGAAACTAGTGCATTTAGAAAAGCAGCTGTCGTTGCTGTTATTGTTTACCGAAAGTGGCCTGATGGAAAGCCGGCTACTGGTGGTACCGCCAGAGATAGAACCGCCCGATTTGGAAGGCTTAGCCACCTATTTTACCCGTAAATTAGTTGGAAAGCCCTTGGAAGAAGTGACCGACCAACTGCTAGATCGGGTTTACACCGAACTGCTGGATGACTTTAGGCAGAGCCGCGATCTGCTGGCTCAAATTACGGAATCTGTATTATCTTGGCTAAGACCAGGCAGTCGTGGCAGGGTGTATTTAGGAGGGGCCCACAATATCCTCAAACAGCCTGAGTTTCATAATTTAGATAAAGTACGACATCTGTTGGTATTGTTAGAAGAAGAACCGTTATTGTTACAGCTGCTTAAGCGTAGGCCGGGAATTACGGTAACTATTGGGCAAGAAAATGAGCTACCGGCCATGCGAGAATGTACCGTAGTATCGGCTACCTATACCGTCCGGGGACGTTCGTCTGGAACAGTGGCCGTACTAGGACCAACCCGTATGGACTATGGCCATGTGATGTCGATACTAGAGTACATGGCCTGTTGCCTAGAAGAAGTTTTTTCAGGTCAAGATTAAAGTTTCTAAGCCAAGGGGGGATTGTAAACCTCGGGTATTTTACTAAGCTGCAGCCAGCGGCCGAGAGGCTGTATACTAGGAAGAAAGGGGTAGGTGTGAATGAAGCAAGGAGCCGGGGGAGCCGAAGTGGACGAAAGCTTAGCTGCCCTGATTTCCAATGCCAATGCTATTCGGGCTATTGCCGCGGCGGTGGAAGGTACTATTGGGCCCAAAGGTCTAGACACCATGTTAGTTGACCGATTCGGTGAGATCACTATAACTAACGATGGCGTCACTATTTTGGAGCAGATGGATGTTAACCATCCAGCCGCCCGGATGCTAATAAACGTTGCCAGGGCGCAGCAAGATGAGATAGGGGATGGCACCACTACCTGTACTATTTTGGCTAAGGCCTTAATAAGTGAAGGTGTCAATCATGTGATCCGAGGGGTACCGGTGGTACGGGTAATCGAAGGCATGCGCTTCGGTGTGGAAAGGGCTCTAAAGATTATTAAGGAAAATGCTTCCTCTGTGGAGAGTTTGGACGATCCAGTGCTAAGGCGTATTGCCTATATTGCTGGCCGGGAAAACGAAGATATCTCCGAACTGGTGGTGCAAGCGGCACAGCTAGTCGGGATCGAAAAGCTAAAAGATGACAACTTTCGCTTGGCCGATACGGTATCAGCCCAAGAAGGAGCCGTTAATGAAGTGTTTATGGGTCTGGTGCTGGACCGTGAGCGGCTAAATACCCAGATGCCAGAAGAAAGGGAAAATGTGAAAGTGCTAGTGCTGGATGATGCCCTCGATCCAGAGGAAATCGAAGAAGAAGCATTAGGTACGGAAACAGGTTTTAGTAAATACTTAGAGCTACAGGAAGAGTTTCGCCACAACCTTAATACTCTCATAGAGTTAGATATCGGCTTGGTACTTACGAGTCGTACGGTTCATACTATTGCCGAGGAGATGCTCACTGACGCTGGCATCTTTGTGGTGGATCGTTTAGCTAGTGATTCGCTTCGTCAGGTGGCCGAACATACCGGGAGCCGGTTAGTAAAACGCTCGATTCTTAAAAAGCCTGCAGCGGAGCTTGAGACATACCTTGGTTTTGCTGGTCGAGTATATGAAGATGAGAAGCTTTGTCAAGTGCGTATTGTGGGCGGTCAGGGCAAACCAATGGCTACTATTTTGGTCGGGGCCGCTACAGAAGAAGTGGTAGGGGAACGGCAACGGATAGCTCGTGATGCTGCCTCCTCTGTGCAGGCGGCAGTAAAAGGCGGTGTTGTTCCGGGCGGTGGGGCATTAGAGATAGCTGTGGCACGAAAGCTTGGAGCTTTCCGCCAAGAGAAAGCAGGTATGAGCGCCTATGGGGTCGATGCAGTTGTAGAGGCCTTGAAAAAGCCGCTAGCTCAGATTGTAGCTAATGCAGGGTTTAATCCTTTAGAAAAGGCCGAAGAAGTATGGGCTGCTCAGATGGCCAATGACAATGTCCAACTGGGCATTGACTGCGATAAAGGCACGATAACGTCCATGGCCGATATTGGGGTGGCTGACCCGGCAGAAGTTAAGAGCTATGCTCTTAAGGCTGCCGGCGAAGTGGCCGAAGCTATTTTACGCATCGATACTATTATTAAGCGCAAGGATCCGGTGAGTCCTCCTGGGTCAGCTCAAGAGGGTAGCGACGTGGCCGCACTAGATTTCTAGATTCTAGGGGGTAAAGCAGTGACTGAGGAACATCAACCAGTACAGCCGGACGTTGGTTTGGATAACATAGAAAATGGTGGCGATGACAGCGAGGAACTGGAGGCCCGGTTAAAATTAGCCGAGGAGACGGCTGAGGGTTACTTGGCCCAGCTTACCCGTTTACAGGCTGATTTTGTTAATTTTCGCCGTCGGATAGAGCGTGAACGAAGTGAACAGATAAAGTATGCTAACGAACAATTGCTGCATAATATGCTTCCGGTGGTGGATAATTTACAGCGGGCGCTTGACGCCGGAAAAGGTGAAGGTTCTTTAGAAGCAATGATGGAAGGTGTAGCCCAGGTTCTGAAGCAATTTCTCATGGTACTGGAAAAAGAAGGGGCAGTGCCGCTTGATCCCGGCATTGGTGAGCCGTTTGATCCTGAACACCAGGAGGCGCTTATGCGCGAAGAAGGGGAAGCGGAAGTTGTAGTTGAGGAGCTGCTAACCGGCTGGCGCTACCGAGACCGAGTGCTCAGACCTACGCTGGTAAAGGTGGGACCTAAGACAAAAGATCCGGAGGGTGAAGTTGAACCCGAAACCTTAGATGATGAAAACGAATAACGGAGACAGTTGGCATCAAGGAGGTAACGAGAGAAGATGGCTAAAGTTATTGGCATTGATTTAGGTACAACTAATTCGGTGGTTGCGGTCATGGAAGGCGGCGAGCCGACTATTATAACCAACGCTGAAGGTAGTCGGTTAACGCCGTCAGTGGTTGCTTTTTCGAAAGATGGCGAGCGCATGGTGGGGCAAGTGGCTCATCGTCAATCTATCACTAACCCTGAACGCACGGTGGAATCTATTAAGCGGCACATGGGCTCTAAATACAAAGCGACGATTGACAATAAAGAGTATACACCGCAGGAAATTTCGGCCATGATACTGCAAAAACTAAAAAGTGATGCTGAGGCCTATCTGGGGGAGACTGTCAACCAGGCAGTTATTACGGTTCCTGCGTACTTTAGTGATAGTCAGAGGCAAGCTACAAAGGACGCCGGAGTTATTGCCGGTCTAGAGGTTCTTAGAATTATTAACGAGCCAACGGCAGCTTCGTTAGCTTATGGTTTAGAGAAAGGGCAGGACCAGACAGTATTGGTGTACGATTTAGGTGGCGGCACTTTTGACGTTTCGTTATTGGAACTGGGCGATGGCGTGTTTGAGGTTAAAGCCACCAGCGGGAACACTAAACTAGGTGGCGATGACTTTGACCAGCGTATTATTGATTATGTTGCTAAGGAGTTTAAACAAAGCAGCGGCATTGACTTAAAACAGGATAAGATGGCATTGCAGAGGCTTAAGGAAGCGGCCGAAAAAGCCAAGATTGAGCTCTCCAGTCTGCTTAACACCACCATTAACTTACCTTTTATCACGGCCGATGCCAGCGGCCCGAAGCATTTAGAGACTAGTCTGACCCGGGCCAAGTTTGAAGAACTAACCCGTGATTTAGTTGAA
>JBMNSQ010000042.1:0-13275 GCA_050945275.1 bacterium
CGTTAACACACAACGATGACCTGATAAGTTGGCGAAATGAGATAGGGTTCGTTTCTTATGCGGGAGGGGACAGAGCCCCTCCCGTACACAGAGTCTAAGTGGCAACAATGTATTCGTACGGGGCAACGTCTCCGTAGGGGCGGCTCTCTGTGGCCGCCCGTAGGTTGTATCCTGCAGCCTGTTCATCCTGCCCAGCCTGCCCAGAGCGAAGCGTAGGGAGTGAAGCGAAGGATTGGATAGAGCAAATATAGGAATAAAGAAAAACAGCCCTTGGGGCTGTTTTTCTGTTGACAACATATGACCGGTGGTGTATTATGTGTACTAGTTGAACTAGTACACCCCATACGGGATTGAAAACCATTTTACCTTGATGGAGGGGGTATTGTGCTTTATGTGGATGTCAAAAGCAGTAAACCGATTTACGAGCAAATTAAAGATCAGATCAAGGAAGGTATCATCAAAGGCATCTTTTTGCCTGGCGATAAATTGCCGTCAGTCCGTGAGTTATCCACCATGCTGACCGTTAATCCTAATACAGTGAGCAAGGCTTATCAGGAGCTGGAGCGAGAAAAAGCTATCGAGACATTGCGTGGGCGGGGTACGTTTATCGCTGAGGACTACCGGCCTAAGCTCGATAAGGAGCGGTTACAGGAGATCAGCGGCCTGCTTCGTAAAGTGGTGGTGGAGGCTCATTACCTCGGCCTGTCTAAACAGCAGGTGGAGCAGATGCTAGATGAGCTTTACGCCGACTTAAGGGGAGAAGAGCAATGATGATAGAGCTAAACGAACTTCACAAACGCCTAGGAAACAAAGATGTATTAAAAAATATCAACTTTTCGGTGGAGCCGGGTCGGATCTTTGGTTTAGTAGGGGAAAATGGAGCTGGCAAGACCACTTTAATTAAATGTTTAATCGGTATCTACCGCCCTGATAAGGGCACAGTCTGCATAAACGGTCACCATGTCTACGAGAACCCGGTCGTAAAAGAAAGCATTGGCTACGTAGCTGATCAAAATCAATACTTCCCGTCTTATCGCATCAAGGAGTTATTATCCTTTTATTCCCTGGCTTATCCGCGATTTTCTGCCGAGCGATTTCGGGAACTTAACGAAATCTTTAGGCTGCCGGAAAGTATTCGGGTGAAAGAGCTGTCCAAGGGAATGCAGATGCGCCTTACCCTGATGTTGTCTCTTAGCATTAAGCCTCAGGTGCTGGTCCTTGATGAGCCTACCTCCGGTTTGGACCCGCTGGCTAAGCGTCAAGTGATGAACCTGCTGCTTCAGGAAGTGGAAAGCCGGGGAGTGACTATGCTGATATCGTCGCATCACCTAGGTGATTTGGAGCGCATATGCGACACTATCGGGATCATGGCCGACGGCGAAATGAAATCTGTCCATTCGATGGAAAAGATGAAGCTCAATATGCGCAAACTGCAATTAGTGTTTGCCCAGGGGGCGCCGGCGGATCTGGCCACCTGGCCGGAAGTACTAGCAGTGGAGACAGTGGGGCGGGTTCATTATGTAGTGACCAAGCAGTATTCCGATGATTTGCTAGCTAAATTACGCCAAGCAAAACCGCTGGTGCTAGAAGAAGTGCCGCTCGGTTTGGAAGATATGTTTATTTATGCGGTGAAGGAGGGTTACCGAGAGTGAAACAGCTTTTTCCCAAAGCGCTACTATACAAAGAATGGAAAAATGCCCGTTGGGGTTTTGTCCTAATTACTTTTTTCTTAGTCCTCTCCAACTTATTGGAAGCAATGCAGCGGCTTAGTTATCTTAAGGAATTGGCCAATAGAGGCGAATTAGAAGTGACTAACCACGCTTATTGGCTCCAGTTATCTTTATATGGCAATGACGGGGTTTTTGCGTGGCTATTCATCTTAACCGCTGCCCTGGCATTTTTATTGTTTTATCAAGACCGTCAGGGGGCTACTGCTTCACTTATAACCAGTATGCCGTTTACGAAAGAACAAGCATTTAATGTAAAATGGCTTACTGGGGCCGGGGTCATTGTGGGAGCTTTTTTAGTAAACGGATTGCTGTTTACCGGGTTTTATTTTGCCAACCGTTCCTGGATGTTTGAGACTCCCTATCAGGTAATTCCCACCTGGACTGCCATTGCATTGGCTTTTGCGCTAGCAGCTTTTAGCTTTCTGTTGTTTGTTCAATGTGCCATGGGACACAGTTTGGCGGCGGCAGTGGTAGGGCCCATCGCCAGCCTGGTTCCCTGGTTTGTGTTGTCTGGTCTACGGGATATAATATTTGATCGGTTTGGGCTATCCTACCATAATGCCCTAATTAATTGGCTTAGCCGGGCTGCAAACGCAGTCGCCTGGCCTCGGCTGCTGTTGCCGGTTTATGTTCTGAGTCCAAGCGGGATATATTACACTGGTTATGACAATGTCCCCGGCAGAGTCCTTGTGATGGTAATCATCGCTGCAATATGTATGTGGCTGGGCCGCGTAGCTTACAGAAAAAGCGCGGTGGAAAAGTCGGGGCAACTGTTGATGTTTTCTTCTTTAGAACCAGTTTTGATTTATGGTTTTGCCATCTGTTTGTCCCTACTAGTTAGTTTAGTGTTTGGACGCGGGTTTGTTGCTGAAGATAATGTTCTGGTTATGGATGCCTTTTTACTGGCCGGTTTTATTGGCGGCTGGTGGTTGGCCAAACGAGTAGTGGTTTACTACCAGCACTAAATAGGGCAGGAAGCGTGGGAAACAATTCCTACGCTTCCTCTTCGAGTGGGAACTTTTTGTAGATATTATCGTCTAACCAACTGTTACAACTTGAGGAAGTACAGCGGGAAGCATCATGCGTCCCCAGAAGGAGTTTACATAATGGCCGAACAAACTATTATCAATCTAATAACTGACTGGGGTTACTGGGCTGTCATGGCGGGGATGTTTTTAGAGGGATTGACAGCTCCGTTTCCAGGAGCGATAGTGGTACTTTTAGCCGGAACCTTGGCTGTAAAGTCTCATCTTAGTCCACTGCTGATTGCAATTTTTGCCACCTTAGGCTATTTAGCAGGCACTCTTATTCCGTATTATGTTGCGAAAAGCGGAGGCCGCAAAGTCGTATTTAAGTACGGCCGCTATATTGCTCTTTCCCCCAAGACGATGGATACGGCCGAGTCGTGGTTTAATCGGTATGGTAATTGGGTCGTTTGTTTCAGCCGCCCCTTCTTTTTTGGCAATTACGTTTCTTATTTGGCCGGATTAGCTTCCATGGGGCTCTATGCTTTTATACTTTATACCTTTATGGGGATATTCTCCTGGAGCATTATTTTAAGCACCGTCGGCTACTGCGGTGGGGAGGCAGTGCTAGCGTTTTGGTAGCGTAATTAACTGGTGTTTTTTTACTTTTCTGTGTGTTATACTATGTCTATAGGAATGTGACTCAGGGGGCTGGTAAGATGGGACGCTCTGAGTTCATACGGCTAAGAAGAACTGGTTTTAGTAAAGTTTTCCGAAAGGAGTGTATTAGATGCCCCTAAAGATTGTCAAGGGTGATATAACAAAAATGGAAATCGATGCCATTGTTAACGCCGCCAACAGCCGCCTGCAAAGAGGCGGCGGGGTTTGTGGTGCTATTTTTTCTGCGGCCGGGGCGGACAAGCTTCAGGCGGAGTGTAATCGTATTGGGCATTGTGCCGTAGGTAGTGCGGTTATCACGGGTGGCTACGATCTTGCGGCAAAATATATTATTCATACCGTTGGGCCGGTATGGCGAGGTGGCACCGAGAATGAAGAAGAGCTGCTATTTTCTTGTTACACAAACTCCCTGAACTTGGCTGTGAAGCATGGGCTCAGTTCTGTCGCTTTTCCCCTTATATCCTCTGGCATCTTTGGTTATCCCAAGGACCAAGCCTTGCGGGTTGCTATATCAGCCATCGATAGTTTCCTGCTTAAACACGATATGATGGTGTATCTTGTTCTATTTGATGAGGAGACCTATGCATTAGGCAACAAACTGCTTAAATCTATCGGGCATATATAAATGACAACCATGTTTTTACCTAGCAGCCCTTTTTAATAAAGGGGGCTGCTAGGTTTGTTATTATGCTTAGCAGTCGGTGCTAAGCGGCCAGGGCCACGATGCTTTGGTGTGATCCAATTGGCGCAGGGCACGTCTAATGTCCGGCAGGGCATCTTGGGCGGCCTGGGCGCCGATATCGATTACTTTCGGGATGCGATGAAAGTCGTATAAGTTCATATTCTCCACTGCTGGGCGTATAACCACAGCCCCGCTACTTTGTAAGCGCAGGTCACTAATGGTTTGCCCCATAATGTCGCTCGATTGAAGGAGCACTTGAATAATAGTATCGGCACTACTGCCTTCCACTGCAAAGCCAAGGTCCACGGCAATAATGAGCCTCGCCCCCCAGGCCTGAAGAAGGTGCACTGGAACATTGGCTTTAAGCCCTCCGTCCACCATATCTCTTCCGTCCAATCGGACCGGCAAGAATAGACCGGGAATGGCTGAGCTGGCAGCAACAGCTGTCCCCAAGCTCTGATTAGAGAAGAAAAGCTGTCTCTTTTTATCTTGCCACAGCCGGGAACGAGCTTTTTCCGGAGCAAAGATCACTTCCTTCCCTGATAAAAGATCGCAGGCTAAGAAGGCGGCGGGAACAGCTAACTGGTTAAAGGAACAACCTTTGGTATGGCGGTCGATAAATGCAGCCAAAAAATCGTTGCGCAGTAGGCCCCGGGGCCAAGACAGCCCTTGGAGCTCATAACGTCGGGGCAGTATTCCTAACCGTTGTAGAATATAGATGATAAGGTTAACATAAGGGGCGGCTGCTGGAAACAGATTTTCCGGCAAGTTGCGATAGATATGTTCTATTTCCACCGGGTCAAGGCCTGCCGCCCAGAGAGCCCCCACCATGCTGCCGGCGCTGGTTCCCACTACGGCGTCGATGGTAATGCCGGCAGCTTGAAATACCTTGAGTGCACCCACATGGGCCGCACCGCGCAATCCTCCACCGCCTAAGGCCAAGCCAATTTTTGGCTGTTTCATATCCATCACCTACTTTATTCAGTTGGTACCTGGGCTAGCACATCCCAGACGGCTGGATCTTCCAAGCCGAGTCGCCATACACCTATTCCGGGAAGGCCGAGCTCACGGGCTAGATTTAACTTGGCGGCAAAGCTGCGGGCGTTTTCAAACCAGACAATGTGCCGGATGCCATTGACTGTGTATTCGAAGGTTGGTTCCTGAGCCTGTTCATCATAGCGAATAGTAGCACCAGTGCGCTGGGCCAGGGCGATGGCTTGCTGGTAGGATAATGTTCGCGGGATACCGCCTGTTTCCGACCAATCGTAACCGTAAACCGGCATGCCGAGCATAACTTTGCTAACAGGAATCACCGACAGGGCGTAAGTTAGCACCTGCCGGACAAAGCCTATGGAGGCGATAGGCCCTGGGATGGTAAAGTGCTCGTCATAGGCCAATACATACACTTGATCGCTGACCGCTCCCAGTGCAGGGTAGTCAAAAGCTCCAGAAAACGGGTGGTTCGGGTTATCTTCCAGCTGGGCGGGAACAGAAATGGTGACCAAGAATCCGGCTGGGGAGAGCCGCGCTGCCAGTTCTGTCATAAAGGCTGTAAGGCAAGGGCGATCCTCCGGGGGAACAAATTCGAAATCGATATTTACTCCCGCGAACCGGTACTGCTGCATCATGGCGAGGATATTGTCTACTAGTGCCCGTCGGATTATGGGGTTGATGAGTACATGGTGAATAAGGGGGCCAAACTCCGGGCTGGCAAAGTTATGGATTATAGCTAAAATGGGGATGCCATAAGTACGGGCCACGGCTAGAGCTTCAGGGTTGGTTTGATCGACCAAGCCGCCTTGGGCGGTGATACCGAACCAAAAGGGGATTATAGCGGTAACCTCGCCGGCATGGAGCCTTAGCTCTGATAATGCGCCGGGAGCATTTACATAAAACCAGTTATTTTCAAGTGGAGGCAAGAAGCTTCCTCCTTTCGCAGGCTTTACCCATATTGTATTTTGCAAAGTGGCTTCTGGTGTCTGTTGGTAGCATGGACTACTCCCAGGCCTGACAACGCTGTCGCAGCCCCCAGTAGAAGGAGTTTAAGGCTTGAGAAGAGAATCAACGATTAAAAGCTAAATACCTACTTTTTACCTACCAATCAGGCAACGATGTTGGTACAGTTATAAGACGCAAAAGGAGCATCTTATTGTGCTACAGCAATCTTCGGACCACACCAGCGCTAGATCAGGTCACCATGTTTTTGACTGGGTGCGTCAGTTTCTGCTGGCAATCATTACTGGTGCTATTTCAGGTGGGGTCATTGCTTTGTTTCGCTATTTAGTATTTATGGGTGTGGTAAGGCGCCAACAAGTTTGGGCTGGCATAGCTACAGAAGCGGGTAGTTTTGTATGGGTCTTTATTTTAATGGCAGCTTTGGCCGCCCTAGGCGGGATAGTTACCAGGGCACTACCGGTGACGACCGGCAGTGGTGTGACCCGTGTTTTCTTGGCCCTAGCCGGTGAAGAACAGCTCCATTGGTGGCCTTCGCTGCTGGCTAAATTTTTGGCTAGCTGGGGCATCCTAGTTAGCGGTTTATCCTTAGGCCGAGAAGGACCGGCCGTATTTATGGGCGCGGCTACCGGACAAGCCGTGGGTAGTTGGCTAAAAGCCGATCAGGCCCAAAAGAGGCAGTTGTTAGCCTATGGTACGGCAGCTGCTGTGGCGGCAGCCTTCGGCGCTCCCTTAGCCGGGGTGCTATTTGTGTGGGAAGAGTTTAAATATAGCTCGCTGCAATCCTTTTTTGTCCCGGCAGTGGGAGCAGTGGTGGCGGCGACCAAAGTGTCGGCGCATTTTCTTGGTCCTCAGACACAACTTCTCCTCACTCCAAGTCCCGACCTTCCTAATCGAGCAATTGTAATATTTTTGCTACTGGGCTTATTTTTAGGGCTGCTCGGGCTTGTTTACCATCGCAGCTTATCGTATGCTCGGCGCCTGTTTGCCTTAGTTGGCGGGCATCTTGTTTGGTTTCGCCCAGTATTGGCTGTCATACCGGTTGCAGTTCTAGCTCTGCTTTTCGGAAGTGATCTTTTAGGTAGTGGCCACCAATTGGTATCGCGAGCTTTGTCCGGATCCGATGGAGTCGGTGTTGCCGCGGTTTTGCTTATGTCTAAGCTGCTTCTCACGGTGGTCTGTGCGGCCTCCGATGCCTCCGGTGGCGTGTTTGTACCGCTTCTTAGCGTGGGAGCTCTCACGGGATCGGTTTTTGGGCAGATAGCTTCTGGCTTTTTTCCTAGCTTAGCCTTCTCACCGCGGTTTGTCGTAGCCGGTATGGCGGCCGCTTTTGGTGGGATACTGCGATTGCCGTTTACCGGTTTAATCTTGGTTTTCGAACTTACCGGTAGCTATAACTACGAAAACTTGCTGTATTATTTAGCTGCCGCATTGGTAGCCTATCTGGTAAGAGAGAGAGGAGAAAAATTCCTTGCAAAAAAGCAGCTTGAGGCAGCTAGCGAAACCTAGGGGCTTGTCCTTGCCCCTTTTCGCCATTTTTTGTATAATGAAACCAGCTAACAAAGACGGGAATTAGAGAGCGAACCTCCTGACTAAGCAGGGCGGTATCGCGTGTACGCCCGTCCCTTTGTGGACGGTTCTTAGTCGCTGATAATTTGGGGGGATAAAAGTGCTCGATGTAAAATTTGTCCGTACTAATCCGGACGTAGTACGAGAAGCCTTGCGTAAGCGTCATGTAACCGCTGATTTGGACGAGTTTCTACAGTTAGATGAAAAAAGGCGTCGCCTATTAGCGGAAGTGGAACAACTAAAGGCGGTGCGCAATAAAGAATCCGAGGAAATAGCCCGTCTAAAAAAGAGCGGCCAACCGGCTGACGAGCGTATTTCTTCCATGCGCCAAGTATCGGAGCAGATCAAAGTCATGGATGAGAATGTGCGCCAAGTAGAAGAAGACTTGCAGCGGCTCCTTATGTTTATTCCCAACATTCCTCACGAGAGTGTACCAGAGGGGGAAACAGATGCCGACAATGTTGAGGTTCTTACCTGGGGTAAGCCGCGGCAATTTGACTTTGATCCCAAAGCCCATTGGGATATCGGCACCGATCTTGACATATTAGATTTTGACCGCGCAGGCAAAGCGACCGGAGCCCGGTTCACCTTTTACAAAGGACTGGGGGCTCGGTTGGAGCGGGCTTGTATCAACTTTATGCTTGATTTGCATTTAAAACAGGGTTATACTGAGATCTTCCCGCCCTTTATTTGTAATGCCGACAGCATGACCGGCACTGGTCAGCTGCCCAAGTTCAAAGAGGATATGTTTAAGCTGGAAGGGCTTGACTACTACCTCATTCCTACGGCCGAAGTCCCGGTAACCAACCTTCACCGTGAGGAGATTATCGACGGAGACAAGCTGCCACTTCATTATGTAGCCTACAGTGCTTGCTTTAGAGCCGAGGCCGGTTCGGCCGGGCGCGATACCCGTGGCCTCATTCGGCAGCATCAGTTTAACAAGGTGGAGCTGGTAAAGTTTTGTTCGCCGGAGACGTCGTGGGACGAACTGGAGAAGCTCACCAATGATGCCGAAGAAGTACTACAGTTACTAGGCTTGCCCTACCGTAAAGTGGTATTGTCCACCGGCGATCTAGGTTTTAGCTCCGCTAAAACCTATGATTTAGAGGTATGGCTTCCTAGCTATAATGATTATAAAGAAATTTCATCTTGCAGTAACTTCCTTGATTTCCAGGCCCGGCGTGCGGGGATACGCTTTCGCCCGGCACCTAAAGCCAAGGCGGAATTTGCTCATACGCTAAACGGTTCCGGCGTGGCAGTAGGGCGTACCGTGGCCGCTATTTTGGAAAATTATCAGCGAGAAGATGGTTCGGTGCTGGTACCGGAAGCGCTTAGACCGTACATGGGAGATGTCGAAGTTATTAGGTAAAACACTAAAACTTGACATTGCCTAAGGCCGCAGTTTTGGTTGACAGTCCAGGATGCCTGTGCTATATTATACGTGTAGCGCAGTGGCGCACACACTGTGTGCGTTTCACGGACGCCATGGGGAAGGGTGTCCGAGCGGTTTAAGGAGCTGGTCTTGAAAACCAGTGACTCGTAAGAGCCGTGGGTTCGAATCCCACCCCTTCCGCCATACTGCGTAGCAAACGTGGAGAGGTGGCCGAGTAGGTCGAAGGCGGTCGCCTGCTAAGCGATTGTACAGCTTATAACTGTACCCCGGGTTCGAATCCCGGCCTCTCCGCCATAAAGTACGCGCGCCTGTAGCTCAGCTGGATAGAGTGTCTGACTACGAATCAGAAGGTCGGGGGTTCGAGTCCCTCCGGGCGCGCCATTTGTGTCCCTATAGCTCAGTTGGATAGAGCGGGGGATTCCTAATCCCCGTCTTGCGGAGGTTCGAGTCCTCCTAGGGACGCCATTTAAGCGAATAATGCTTTAGGTGATGAGTGTGGCCAAAGAGCGCGATAAGCTATATATGAAGCGGGCGCTTGAATTAGCCCAGGAAGCCGCCGCGTGGGGAGAAGTCCCAGTGGGGGCTGTTGTTGTGCAAAACGATGCTATCATCGCCGAAGCGTTTAATCGCCGCGAGCTCTGGCGTGATCCCACAGCCCATGCCGAGGTGCTAGCTATCCGAAGCGCTGCCGACAAGTTAAACCGTTGGCGTCTTGAGGGAACAACCCTTTATGTAACCCTGGAGCCTTGTGCCATGTGCGCTGGAGCCATGGTGCTGGCCCGGATAGAGCGCCTAGTGTACGGTGCTGATGATCCCAAGAGCGGAGCCATTCGTTCATTGTACCAGTTAGCGGATGACGACAGGCTTAACCACCGTCTAAAGATTACAGCCGGTGTGCTGGCTGACGAGTGTTCGGTTGTGCTGAAACAGTTTTTTCAGCAGCGGCGTTAAAGCGGTTTAAGTTTAATTTAAAAGGTTAATTCATGGAGAGATGGCCGAGTCCGGTTGAAGGCGCTCGCCTCGAAAGCGAGTAGGCATTTACGTGCCTCGTGAGTTCGAATCTCACTCTCTCCGCCATAAGTTAATATCTTTGTAGAATCGTGGAGAGGTGGCCGAGTCCGGTCGAAGGCGCTCGCCTGGAGAGCGAGTAGGCAGAAGCTCTCTGCCTCGTGGGTTCAAATCCCACCCTCTCCGCCATTTTTGTCTACAAAGTTTGGCCGTGCTAGATGGGGAGGTAGCGGTGCCCTGTACCTGCAACCCGCTAGAGCAGGATCGAATTCCTGCCCGAGGTGGCACCTTGTGGGGTCCGGCCTCGGTAAGCGGCAAGGAAGATTGGGTCCCGCGCAACGTACATTCATGAACCCCGTCAGACCCGGGAGGGAGCAGCGGTAAGTGGATCCCTGCGTGTGCCGTGGGTAAGCCTGGTCGGAGCTGGCTGCCGGGGTATCGCCCGGAAGGTGGTTATCGACGGCAGGTGCACGGCCATTTATTTTGAGTGTTATGACGAGTAATAGCCACTTGGTATGAAACCAAGTGGCCCTTTTATATAGGGCAGGATTTTGGTTTAATAGAGGCGAATTAAGAAACAGACTATACTAGCTTGAGGCTGTTACCCGAAGGGGGACGTGATATGGCCTATCGGACGTTATATCGGGCATGGCGGCCACAGACTTTTGATCAGGTGCTTGGGCAGGATCATGTCTGCCGCACACTGCAAAACGCCATTTCCAGTGATCGGCTGGCCCATGCCTATTTATTCTGTGGTCCCCGCGGGACGGGAAAAACTAGCACTGCCAAAATACTGGCCAAGGCCCTAAATTGCGAGCAGGGACCCACAGCTACTCCATGTGACGAGTGTAGTCTTTGCGTGCGTATTCGCGAAGGCTATTGCCTGGATGTATTGGAGATGGACGCTGCATCTAACCGAGGTATCGACGAGATTAGATCCCTTCGCGATCAGGTGCGTCTTACTCCCACGGAAGGTCGCTATAAGGTATATATCATTGACGAAGTTCATATGTTAACAGCCGAGGCGTTTAATGCCTTCCTCAAAACATTGGAAGAGCCGCCGCCACGCGTACTATTTATTTTAGCAACTACCGAACCAGAGCGTATTCCAGCTACTATTTTGTCCCGTTGTCAACGTTTCGACTTTCACCGTTTGACAGCCGAGACCATTGCTCAGCGTCTGCAAGAAGTAGCAGCCGCCGAAAACCTAACCTTAGAGCCGCGCACAGCCATGCTTCTAGCCCGCTCGGCCGAAGGAAGCCTACGTGATGGCTTGGGACTACTGGATCAATGTATTTCCTTTTGCGGCTCCGTTATCCAGCATCAGGATGTACTGGAACTACTGGGCGTACCAGCGGGGGATGTGCTAACCGATCTAATAGGAGCAATTGGGCAAGGAGAGGCTGGCACAGTATTTACCATGTTGGCTGATCTTCGGGCTAAGGGCCGGGATCCCCGCTTGCTCCTTAAGCACTTAACCTTCTGGTTACGTAATCTACTGCTGCTTAAAGTTTGCCGGGAGCCAGAGCTGCTTTTGGCGCTAAGCGAAGAAGAGATAACCGGCTTGCAGCAGCAGAGTAAACTCTGGCGTTCGGACCGAGTTACAGCCGCCTTAACGGAGTTGACCGGGCAAGAAAATACCATGCGTTTTGCTGCCGATCCGTGGATTGTATTAGAAGCTACCCTAGCTGGTCTTTGCTTAACCGGTTCGGCTTTGGGTATGCCCGAGCAAACAGCCGCCAGCGAAATAATCGCTACTAATAAACGATCGCCAGAAACAGCAGATGCGACCAAGGTTAAAACGGTATCCCCGAAGAAACCTAAGAGGAAGCCTGCAACAGCCAAAAAGCAAGCGGTAACGCCTTCGGCGTCACCGGTAGCGGCAGCGGATTCTCTCGAACTAGAGAATATCAAAGCTGCTTGGCCCCAAGTACTACAAGAGGTACGGGCCAAGGGACCGGCCCTGGAGGCAGTATGGCGCTATGGTGAGCCTTGGGCAATCCAAGGTAACACCTTAAAAATTGCATTTGAGGCCGAAGGAATAAAAAATGTGGCGGCACAACCGGATAAATTAGCGGCGCTACAAGACGCCTTGCGCCAGGTACTGCAGACCGAGTTTACAATACGACCGGAAACAGTCGATACCAAGACTGGGGCCACCGATACAGAGCCACCCTTACCGGAGGAGCCGCCCGGCATAGCCGAGGCTAAGGCTTTATTTGGGGCCGATAAGGTAGTTATACGGGAAAAAAGTGAGGAGTGATGACAGTATGGGTATGAATATGAACAAGATGATGAAGCAAGTTCAAAAAATGCAAAAAGAAATGGCCCGAGTACAAGAAGAGATGGCCGCCAAGACAGTAGATGCTACCGCCGGCGGTGGGGCCGTTACCGTAACTGTTAACGGCAAGCCGGAAGTGGTGGCTGTGCAGATTGACCCGGAAGTACTAGATCCAGATGATGTGGAGATGCTGCAGGATCTAATTGTGGCCGCTACTAACGAAGCCATCCGTCAGTCTCAGGACCAAATGGCCCAGGCCATGGCCCGCTTTACCGGAGGGCTGAAGATTCCTGGGTTACCAGGGTTCTAATATGCTACTTGGCCTGGCGCAGACCTTAACGCCAGGCTTTGTTTATAGCAGCGTGATAAAGTTTGTAAGTAGGGACAGGGAGTGCATTAAAAGTGACAGAGAAGAAGCGTGCACCGCGCAACCGAACAATAACCTTAACTGCCGAAGAGATAACACACTATCAAACGAAGCTCACAAAGCTAAATGGTTTGGCCAAGGTTGCCGACATCACCAACAAGACCATTAATCAGGATTTGTTTGACATTCTGGATCTATTGCCCACATCGTTTGTGGACCTACTTTTTATTGACCCTCCTTATAACTTAACCAAGTCTTTTCGCAGTACTACCTTTAAGCAAGGTAGCACCGAGGAATATAAAGAGTGGCTTCAGTCCTGGTTTCCCAAACTGTTGTCGATCCTAAAACCAACAGCGTCTGTGTATATATGCGGCGACTGGCGTTCATCGGCAGCCATCTATGAGGTGGCCCAGCAGCATCTTATTATCCAGAATCGTATTACTTGGGAACGAGAGAAGGGCCGGGGAGCTAAGGTTAACTGGAAGAATTGTTCCGAGGACATTTGGTTCTGCACCAAGTCCAGAGACTACTTTTTCGACGTGGAGGCGGTCAAGCTAAAGCGGCGAGTAATTGCTCCTTATAAAGACAGCAACCGGCGGCCCAAGGATTGGACCAAGTCGGCTGCAGGCAACTTTCGTTTAACCTATCC